>NZ_DAOLGP010000042.1:0-30049 GCF_035329545.1 Candidatus Neomicrothrix sp. | reverse complement strand
CGAACCTAAATCGCGAGCCTCAACCCCGACGCGAAAGACACCAGCCACCTAGAGCTGTTCGAAATCGAGCCAGTTTGTGGCCCATAAGTGGCCCGGGCACCTGTCAGCGGACATGAGATGCTCCCCATAGGCGGCCGGTAGGGGTTGGCGTTCCCCGGGGGCGGCCATGGGTTCTCCCCGCGTGTGGCCACGGGTTTGGCCCGTTGGCGGCCGGTATCCGTTTGTTGGTGTTCCTCCTGGGCTTGGATCGATGGCGCTGACCTATCGGTCCCGAGCACCAGGAGGAACCTGCTCATGTTGTCGGGCAATGCCGATATCGGCATTGTCTGACCTATGCCGACCCCGCGACTATGCCGACATCGGCTGCGGGTGATCAGACTTCTTCAGGGTGGGAGTGGGTGTTTGGTCTGGTGGGGGGTGTGGTGCTCGGCATAGTCGCGGTGTGGCGTTGAGGCTTTCCTGGTCGGAGCCGTTCGGTTCCGTGGACCAGGAGGAAAGCCGATGGGCACCATTTCGTGGACGTGTGGCGATTCGCCGCTGACATCGTTCGCTGCCGAGTACAGGGAAGCGCTGGTCGGGTTGGGCTACCAGCCGGGCACGGTGAAACGGCGCATGGCCGAGATGGGGCGGTTGAGCCGCTGGATGGCCGACGAGGGCATTGCCGTGAACGAGTTGACTGAGGGCCAGATCGACGCGTTCGTTGTTACTTGCGTCGGCCAGGAGGGTCGAATCCCGGCGAGACGGCCGTTGCTGGAGGTATTGGTCGTGTTGTTGCGGAGTGTGGGTGGTGCTCCTGAGGCGCTGATTCCCGCCCCGACGCCGACAGGGGAACTGCTTGATCGTTACGCCGGCTATCTGACACGAGAGCGTGAGCTGGCACCATCGACGGTGCAACGTTATGTGCGGATGGCGAAGGTCTTTCTGACCGAGCGTGCGGCCCGTGTTGGGGGCACGGGGGCCGAGGGCCTCGTGGCAGCCGACGTGTTTGCCTATCTGCTTCGCTCGTGTGGTCGGCTCAGTGTCGGGTCGGCGAAACGCGAAGCCGAGGATCTTCGGTCGTTGCTGCGGTTCCTCTACTGGGACCGGATCGTTGAGGTCGACTTGGGATTGGCCATGCCGCCTGTTGCCGGCTGGCGGGACACCGGGATGCCTCAGAGCATATTGCCGGTCGAGGTGAGGGCGTTGCTTGATGGCTGTGATCGGTCCGGGGTCGGCGGCCGGCGTGACTTCGCCATCTTGACGCTCATCGCTCGTCTTGGGCTTCGCTCTTGTGAGGTCGCTCGTTTGGAACTGGCCGATCTTGACTGGCGTGCCGGGGAGGTCACGGTGCGGGGTAAGGGTCGCCGTGTCGACCGGTTGCCCATGCCCGCCGACGTTGGCGAAGCGCTGGTCGAATACTTCCAACACGGTCGGCCGGCCAGCAGCGAACGAAACGTTTTCCTCACCGTGTTGGCGCCTCATGTGCCGATTCGTGCGTGTTCGCTCACCGAAGTCGTGTACCGGGCGTGCGGTCGTGCCGGGGTGGCAAGGGTGGGTCCGCACCGGCTGCGACACGGTCTTGCCACGGACCTGCTGGCTCAGGGCGCCAAACTGGTCGAGATCAGCCAGGTGCTACGCCACCGGGACCTGGCCACTACCGCGGTCTACGCCAAAGTCGATTTCGTTGCGCTGGCCCAGGTTGCCCAGCCCTGGCCAGGAGCCCGACGGTGAGCGCCCTGTCGGAGACCGCCGATGAGTACCTGGCACTGCGCCGCCAGCTTGGCCATCAACTTGCGGAGGCCCACCGGCTGCTCCCACGGTTTGTCGCGTACCTCGATTCTGTCGGTGAGCCGACCGTCACCGTGGCCGCAGCGATGGCCTGGGCGCAGGCCCCGGACGTGTCACCCACCAGTTGCGTATGGTCCCGCCGAATGACGGTCGCACGAGGGTTCGCCCGTCACATGGCCGCCCTCGATGAGCGCACCGAAGTCCCACCGCCCGGTCTGATCCCGAACCATCAGGGGTGGCGGCCACCGTTCATCTACAGCCCCGAGGACATCGACGCGCTCATGGCGGAGGCTCACCAAAGCCGCTGGCGGCTACCCGCAGCAACCCAAGAAACCGTGATCGGTCTCCTGGCCGCCACCGGGATGCGGATCGGCGAGGTGATCGGACTGAACCGCGACGACATTGCATGGGACGACGCTGTACTTACCATCACCGCAACCAAGTTCGGGAAATCCCGCAACATCCCACTGTTGGAGTCCACCATGGCCGCGCTCGCGGACTACGCGGCCTTCCGCGACCGGCTCTGTCTCGAACCGTCATCATCAAGCTTCTTTGTTTCCAGACGGGGCACCAGGCTGCTCTACCCGCCGTTCCGGCTGACTTTCCGCCGCCTCTGTGACCTCTCAGGGGTCGGAGCGGGATCGTCGATCCGGCCGAGAATTCATGATGTCAGACATACGTTCGCTGTCCGGACGTTGTTGAAGTGGTATCGGGAAGGCGCCGACGTTGAGGCCCTCCTCCCGACCCTGTCGGTCTACCTGGGCCACGGAGACCCCCGCTCAGCGTACTGGTATTTGTCAGCCGCCCCCGAACTGTTGGCGTTGGCCGCAACCCGTTTGGACCTGAACCGGGAGGTGCTCGGCCGATGAGCCTGATCGCCCCCACCCTGGAGAGCTTCTTCACCGACCGGCTGGTCAAACAACAACAGGCCAGCCCGGCAACCATCGCCTCCTACCGTGACTCGTTGCGGATGCTCCTCACCTACGCCCAGGAACACACCGGCAAACCCCCTGCCCGCCTTGACTGGGCCGACCTTGACGAGACGCTGATCGGCGGTTTTCTCGACAGTCTCGAAACCGAACGTCACAACAGTCCCAGAACCCGGAACCTGCGTCTGACCGCCATCCGCTCGCTGGTCAACTATGGGTCCCTCCGGCACCCCGAACACACCGCCACGTTCCAACGTGTCCTGGCGATACCACCCAAACGCTTCGAACGGGCGTTGGTGTCGTTCCTCACCGCCGACGAGATCGACGCGCTCGTTGACGCTCCCGACCTGGACCGTTGGGAAGGCCGCAGAGACCGGTCACTGCTCCTCGTCGCGGTCAGAACCGGCCTGCGTGTCTCCGAGCTCACCGGGTTGGACTGCGACAACGTCACCCTTGGCACCGGCGCGAGTGTCCACTGCGAGAACGGCAAGGGCCGCAAGCAACGTGCCGTGCCCCTCAACACCGGGACCGCGGCGATCCTCGCCGTCTGGATGACAGAACGCGCCGGCCAACCCGGTGAGCCGCTCTTCCCGACCCGCACAGGTCGACCGTTGAGCCCAGACGCAGTCCAGCGTTTGGTCCGCAAACACGCCGGTGTTGCCGCCGATCGGTGCCCGTCGCTGCGCAACAAACGGCTCCACCCCCACGTGCTCCGTCACAGTTGTGCCATGGCACTACTTCAAGCCGGTGTCGACACCGCTGTCATCGCCCTCTGGCTCGGCCACGCCGACCTCCGCTCAACGAACGTCTACTTACACGCCGACATGACGATCAAACAACGAGCACTCGATCTCATCAAACCCGACTCGGCACCGCCAGGGAACTACCAGCCCCCCGACGCTGTGCTGGCGTTCCTCGAAAGCCTGTAACTATGCCGACCACACACACAACCACAACCCGCCACCACTGGCCGCCCACCGAAGGGTCGGCATAGTCGCGGGGTCGGCATAGGTCAGAGGAGAAAATTTTGGAGGTCCTTGAGGCCTACGATTTGACCGGTTCATACCGGTCAGCAGGCCAGTTGTGTGGTGTGGATCACCACACGGTGCGCCGTTATGTGGCGGCCCGGGATGCCGGTTTGGACCCGACGGTTCCAGCGCACCCGGTCCGGGAGAAGGTGACCGATCCGTTCATCGACCACATCGCTGGTTGGGTCGAGAAATCGAAGGGCAAGATCCGTGGCGATGTTGTCCACACCAAGCTGGAAGCAATGGGTTATACCGGTTCGGAACGCACGACCCGCCGGGTGGTGAAACGGTTGAAGAACCATTGGTGGCGGGAGAACCACCGGTCGTATCGGCCGTGGCTGGTTGAACCTGGCCTCTGGTTTCAGTGGGATTACGGTGATGGGCCGCTCGTTTGCGGTGAGAAGTCGGTCCTGTTTTGTGGCTGGTTGGCGTGGTGCCGGCACCGGGTGGTGTTGCCGCTTCGTGACAAGCGTCTGCCGACGATCATCGGGGCGTTGGACCGGTCGTTCCGGCTGTTGGGTGGCGCCCCGACCTATGCGTTGACCGACAACGAAAAGACGGTGACCGAACGCCACATCGCGGCGTTGCCTGTTCGGAACCCGAAGATCGTCTCCGCCGCTGTGTATTACGGGGTGACAATCGCGACGTGTGTGCCGTTCGACCCGGAGTCGAAGGGCGGCTCGGAGGCGACCGTCAAGATCGCGAAGGCCGACCTGGTCCCCTCTGAGGCGAACCTCCGCGACGAATACGAGTCGTGGGAAGCCCTCGAGGCGGCGTGTGTGGCGTTCATGGACAAGGTCAACAATCGTGTCCACGCGGTGACTCATCGCCGTCCGGTGGACATGTTGGCCGAGGAACAAGCCAAGTTGCATCCGGTCCCCGACGAGCCCTACACGGTCGCGTTTGGTGAAACGAGGAGCGTGTCATGGTCCTCGACGATCCAGTTCCGTGGGGCCCGCTATTCGGTCCCGCACACCCTTTGTGACACCCGGGTGTGGGTGCGCCTCTCGGGTGACGTGCTGGTGATCGTCACCGTTGGCGACGACGGGCCGACCGAGGTCGCCCGCCACTTGGCCGTCCAGGCTGGGCAGGCGTCGATCGTTGATGCCCACTATCCGCCGCGTAAGGACCCGACCCAGCGGGAACCGAGGGCGACGAACCCCCACGAGGAAGCGTTCCTGGCGATCGGTGAAGGAGCGAAAACGTGGCTGGTTGAGGCCGCCACCGTTGGGGCACGCCACATCGAGACCACGATGGGCCAAGCCGTCGAGTTGTGCGCAAAGGTTGACCGCACTCTTGTTGATGAGGCCCTCGGTCTCGCAGGCACAGCCGGCCGGTTCGGGATCGATGACCTCAACTCGATCCTGGGCGCCACGAGGGGTCAACCCCGGCGGGCCAAAGCGGCGCACTCGTTGCAGAACAGCACCCGAGGCTGGTCGCAGTTCGGCCAACACCAACCCGACAACAACAACGGGAACGGGAACGGGAACGGGAACGGGAACGGGAACGGGAACGGGAACGGGGGCCGGTCATGAGGGGCCCATCATCGACTCCGTGCACACCCGACGGTGGTCGGGTTGTGCTCGAGGCGGCCGACGCCGCCGAGCTCGGCGGGCTCCTCGCTGGCATCGCCGGCTGGATCGCCGACGGACATGCAGGCTTCCAGAACATGGGCTTACACGTCGCCATGACTCTCAACCTGGGCGACCCTGACGGGCTCGGCGACCTCGACGCAGCCTTTCGGGTGCTCGACAACTGGGTCGAGCGGCTGAACCCACCGACCGTGACGGTCAGAACAACCCAAAGGAGATGGCAATGAACGGTCCGATCCCACAAGCGGTCACCGACGAGATCACCGTCTTGTGCCGCCGTCTCCGGCTGCGTTACATCCGAGAACAATCCCCCGACGTGCTCCTCACCGCGAAAGCCCAACGCTGGGACCCAGCCGAAACACTCCGGGTCCTCCTCCAAGCAGAAGCCGAAGGACGGAACCGGTCCACCATCGAAGCGCACCGCAAAACCGCCCGGTTCCCAGCCGGGAAAACATTCGACGCCTGGCAGGCCGAACGGTCCTCGGTTCCGGTCCCAACCCAGACCGCCCTCCAAAGCCTCGAATGGGTTGACCGTCACGAGAACCTCGTGATCTGCGGACCGTCAGGCACCGGCAAGTCCCACCTCTGCGAAGCACTCGGACAATCCGCTGTCGACCACGGACGGAACGTCCGCTGGTTCAACATCGAGGACCTCGGCGCGTTGGTCCGCTCACACCGCATCGACGACACCATCAACAGGGCACTCAAACCGGTCCTGAAAGCCGATCTGATCGTCGTTGATGACATCGGGCTGTTGCCGGTGAGCAGCGACGCAGCCGAAGGGCTCTACAGGCTCATCGACGCCGCCTATGAGAACACCAGCGTCGCTGTCAGCTCAAACCTTCACCCCTCAGGCTTCGACCAGCTCATGGACGAAACCCTCGCCGGCCCCCTCGTTGACCGGCTCCTCCACCACGCCCACGTCATCGTCACCCAAGGCGAATCCATCCGCCTCGAAGACGCACTCAACGGAAAGGGGGTGGAGCCCTTGACCAAATGACCGGGGAAACACCCGGCCGCCCGCGGGGAATCCCCATGGCCGCGCGCGGGGACAACACCCGACCGCCCACGGGGAAACCACAAGGCCGCCAACAAGGACAATCTCATGGCCATTGACAGCACCTCAGCGACCAGACGCCCAGGCCCTCAGATCGCTGCAAATTCAACGGTTTTTGGAGCCCGGGAGGAGAATCGAACTCCTGACCTGCGCATTACGAGTCAGTCCATACAGATAGTAGGAACGGGTAGGGCCTGGTATCTAGCGGTTTTTGGGACGTCCGAGTCAGCAGATACCACCTCCTACCGCGCTATACGCTGGAGTTTGTGGCCCATAAGTGGCCCGCTCCCCCGTCCCGCATCGGTTCAGAGGTGTATCCGGATGGGCTAGAACTTCTCGAATCTCGATGACGGCGAGCGCGTTGGCGGCGACCAGTTGCAGCGTCGAGTCCTGGCGGATCTCGCACCTGCGCTGCATGACCTAAGCACGGCGGGCCACATCTGCATTCGCCGCCAGGGACCCACCCGGGAGACGTCCGTCGAGGCATCGAGCTAGCACATCGCTGAAGCTCGGCTCCGGGCGCGTCGCTGCCTTTCACGTTCTTGTCTGGACTCGGAGGTGCAGGCAGTGGTGATGGCTCTTACCGCAGTTCGGCTCCTACTGAGCGGCGTGAACTCGGATGCCGTCGAGCACCATTTCGACGCCGAGTTTTGCTGCCTCGTCGGGATCGGCGTTGGCATCACCAAACGCTGAGAGCGATTCGGGGTGACTGCTCATCACGCCAAGGCCGTAGGTGACCAGGTGAAAGAACACCGTGGTCACCGGACCGGGCCGAACGCGGCCATCGCCCTGGAGTTGCTTGATGGAGCGGAGACCAACCTCGTTGATCGGCGTGACGTAGCGGTTGAGGAGGTACTCGTAGCGAGGCCCGCGGTGGGCCGATTCCTGGTGAAGGATCCGGACGAGTGAGGGGTTGGCTCGGGTGACCGCAACGAAGCGAAGCATGGCGCCGCGCAGTTGGTCGAGGGGGTCGTCGCCGGCCTCGAGGATGCCAGCCGCCAATTGGTCGAGCATCGATCGCAGGCCGTGATCGACGGCCGCATACCAGAGGGACTCTTTTGTTCCATATCGCTTGTTCAACAGGTTGTGACTGAAATCCAGGCGGCGGCATACCTGACGCATCGACGCTCCGTCATAGCCGTCATCGGCAAAGGCGGCCAGCACGCTGTCGAGCAGGATCTCGTCGCTGATCTGACGGGGACGCATCCGGTCGACTCTAGGTACTGGCGGCGTCGAGGTGCCGCTCACCGATCGCTGGGTTGACAACTGTCATCTTTGGGTGCTCGGCTGAGTGCGTCGCGACCGACGATGGGTCGGCACCAACGGGAGGCAACGACACCATGACCGTCAATGCAGGGACGTCAACGGATTCGACGGCGCAGGCGGGAACCCCACCGAAGGACCCGTCCGACTGGTTCGTGGTCGCCGAGCGATGGACCGATATGGGTGCCTGGCATCGCGGGGTCGGCGACATCCGTCGCACCACCCCGGTGCTGCGTGCCGATCGTCCGGGTTTTGACCCGTTCTGGGTGCTCACCCGTCACGCGGACGTGTTCGAGGCGTCGCGCGACAACCAGACGTGGCACAACACCGAACGTTCCGTGCTGGGACCGGAGGCCGACTACGACAAGCTGACTGCGTCGGGCATGCCCATGCCGAAGACGCTCGTCCACCTCGATGGTCAGGCCCACACCGACCATCGCAAGGTCACGAGCGACTGGTTCAAGCCGGCGGCCGTGAGCAAGCGCCAGCCCCGCATCGACAGCATCGCCGACGAGTTCGTCGAACGGCTGCACGGTCTGGGCGGCCGCTGCGACTTTGCCCGCGACATCGCCCAGCCATTCACCCTGCGGGTGATCATGGACATCTACGGTGTGCCGCCAGAGGACGAGCCCCTAATGCTCGAGCTCACCCAAGGCATCTTCGGCGCCGCCGACCCGGAGTACCTCGGCGACGCCGCCAGCGTCGATGCCAAGGTCATGGAATCGGTGATGAGGTTCATCCAGTTCTTCGCCGAAGTGACCCAGGACCGTCAGGCCTGCCCAACCGACGATCTGGCCTCGGTCATCGCCAACGGCGAGATCGACGGCTGTCCGATGGATGGCGAACACCAGCTTTGGTATTACATCATCGTCGCCACCGCAGGCCACGACACCACGTCTTTCGCGCTCTCTGGAGGCCTCGAGCTTCTCGCTCGCAACCCGTCCCAGTGGGCCGCTCTCGCTGCCGATCCGGACCTGATCAACAACGCTGCCGACGAAATCATCCGCTACACCTCGCCCGTGCGGCACTTCATGCGCTACGCCCAGTCCGACACCCGGATCGGCGACGTCGAGATCCCGAGCGGAGGTCGGGTGTTGTTGTCCTATCCGTCGGCGAACCGGGACGAGGCGGTGTTCGACGACCCGGACCGCTTCGACATCACCCGCCCCGACGCCGACAAACTGCTGTCGTTCGGGGTCGGCGCCCACTTTTGCCTCGGAGCCCAGTTCGCCCGACGGGAGCTGCGCACGATGCTGAGACGGCTCAGCCAGGAACTTGACCACGTCGAGTTGGACGGCGAAGTTTCCTACGCACAATCACACTTCGTCTCAGGGGTGAAGAGCCTGCCGATCACCTACTCGTTTCGCTAGCCACGCAGAAAGCACCCGCATGCCTGTTCCACCGCTGCCCGGCATGACCGAACTCCTCGAGGCGTCGGCGTCGTTCGCCGAACGGCCCGGACTGAGAGACCAAGCACGACTGTGGCTGGCGTGGGGGCCGCCCGCCCGAGCCAGGGTCCGCGAGGAGGCCGACGCGCTGGCCCGGCCGTCGCTGAGGCCACGCACGCTGCGCGCCGTGGGACGCACCGGGGCAGACCTGGCTCGAGGCGTGGCCCCCGGGTTGCGCGACGACGCCAAGCGACGGGTGTTGGACGGGCCGCTGGAGCCCGGCACCGCCATGAAACACGCGCAGGAACTGGTGAAGGCCGGGGGACCCACCTACATCAAGCTCGGCCAGTTCATCGCCACCGCCCAGGGGCTACTCCCCGACGAGTGGGTGGAGGCCTTCGGTTGGTGCCGCGACACCGCCACGCCACTTCCCTCCGGACAGGCCGAGGAGATCATCGAAGACCGCTTCGAGGTGCCACTCGAAGCACTGTTCGACACCTTCGACACGGAGCCGATCGGGGCAGCGTCAATCGGACAGGTGCATGCCGCCACCCTCCACGACGGCACCGATGTGGTCGTCAAAGTCCGCCGCCCCGGCCTACGAGACCAGTTCGAACGCGACCTGCGGGCCATGGCGCTCGCCGCCGCCACCGCGGAACGCGCGTCCAAGTCGGCCCGCGTTGCCAACCTGTCGGGGTTCGTCGAGCTCTTCGCCCAGATGGTCCTCGAGGAGATCGACTTCCGCTTCGAAGCCATGAACCAGGTGGAGCTCGCCCTCGCCGGCGAGGCCGCCGGCCACGACTTCACGGTCTTCCCCCGACCCATCCCCCACCTCACCACCGAAGATGTCTTCGTGATGACCCGCGTCGACGGCGTTCCCTACGACCAGGCCCTCGATACCTACCCCGACGTGATCGACGGCGAACGGCTGCTCAACCTGGCCATCACCGGCACCCTCGAGCACATGGTTGCGTACGGAATCTTCCATGGCGACATGCACGCCGGCAACGTTCTGATCAACGCTCAGGGCGACTTTTCGCTGATCGACTTCGGCATCGCCGGACGTATCGATGCCGAACAACGCGCAGCGGTGGTGAAGTTCCTGTTCGGCTTCGGGCGCAACGACAACCTGCTCCAGCTCCAAGGTCTCCAGGCTTTCGGAGCGATCCCCGAGGGTGAGGACCTGCCAGCGCTCGCCGCTCAACTCGAGGCCCAACTCAACGCAATCGACCCCACGCTGCTGACCCGCGAAGGCGAACTCACCGTCGACCGGCTAGGCCAAGCGCTTGGCGCCATCATCGGCGTCCTCGCCCACAACGGCTTCCAGCTTCCCAAGGAACTGGTGCTGTTCTTCAAGAACCTGCTGTACCTCAACGGCTTCGCAGCCATTCTCGCCCCCGACACCAACCTGTTCGACCAGATCGAACCGAGCTTCATGTACTTCGTCCAGCGCTACCCCATCGAACTCGGCCAGATCATGAACGACATGATCTGACCCCAGCTTGGGCTGACGATCGACACACCCGTTGGTTCGTCAGATCGATGACGTGGAGAACCTGTGGGCGGGAAGGCTCACAAAGCCACGCACGAATGGTGACCGGTGGCGAACGCCCGCGTCGACGTCGACGCTCACGTCCAGGTTCATCTTCAGCAGTTCCTCGAAAGCAACCTTCGCCTGAAGCCGTGCCAGGTGATTACCGATGAAAGAGTGCGGCCCGCTGCTGAAGGCTAGGTGGCGGGGAATGTCCCAGTCGTTCTGGATTGCGGTCAGCGCCTGCACCCACGGCCCAAAACGCAGGCGATCCACTTCGGCGACACCGAAGAGGTCGGCGAGCACGTACGTCGGGATCGTGCTGGCGAACTCCTGGTGGAGGTCCACAGGATCGCCCTCGGCAGCGCGTTCGCCCAGGTCGGTGAGACGCCGGCGAGCAAAGACCCGAATGAGGCCCTCGAGCTCGGCAACACGCCTGGAGGTGAAACCGCCGAAGTTGGCCACGAACGAGCGGCTGCGCGGCTACGTGCAGGACCGGCTGTCGGGTGCGGTCACCGATGCGGAGGGCAAAGCGCTCGGACCACCGGGGCCGACGTGGAAGGGCCGCAACCAGCCCCATCGACGGCTGAGTCGGCCGCACTAACCTCGACCTTCCTTGGTCGGAGAGGGCGCGCGTCGCCTTCCGACCTCCGAGCGGCGGCAGCGAACTGGCGAGACTCACGCGGTGCGGATCGCGGAGACCTCGAACTCGAGGGTGACCTGCTCGCCCACCAGGACGCCACCAGCGTCCAGGGCGGCGTTCCAGTTGACGCCCCAGTCCTTGCGGTTGACCTTCGTGTTGCCTTCGAAACCGATCCGCTGGTTCTGGTACGGGTCGACAGCACTGCCGGTGTACTCGAAGTCGATGGTCACCGGCTTGGTGACGTCCTTGATGGTTAGATCACCGGTGACCCGGAAGTTTTCAGCGTCGACCTGCTCGACCGAGGTGGAGGCAAAGGTGATCTCCGGGTATGTCTCCATGTCGAAGAAGTCGTTGCTCTTGAGGTGGCCGTCACGGTCAGCGTTGCGGGTGTCGATGCTGGCGGCCTGGATGGTCAGCGACAGCTTCGAGTTTGTGGGGTCCTCGGCATCGAAGTATCCGGAGCCCTCGAACTCCTTGAACGAGCCGCGTACCTTCGAAACCATGGCGTGGCGGGCGGCGAACCCGATTCGGCTGTGGCTGGCGTCGAGAGCGTAGGTGCCGGTCAGTGCGGTAAGGATGGTTGCGGCGCTCATGGCAGATCTCCTGATTGTTGATGATGGCGTCTAAGTGGTGGATACATCATCTATCAACGCGGATGACGTGTCAACTATTCCTTGGTAGGGTGTCGTCCATGGATGACGTGCGGTGGCTGACCGAACAGGAAGAGCGGGCGTGGCGGGGTCTGCAGTTCATGCAGATGCGCCTCGAGCACGAACTCGCGCAGCAGCTCGCCGTCGAGTCGGGCCTGTCCTATCCCGACTACCACGTCCTCGTCACTCTCACCGACCAACCGACCGGCCAGATGCGCCTGTTTGAGCTCGGCGACACCCTCGGCTGGGAGAAGAGCCGGCTTTCACACCACGTCACTCGCATGGCCAAGCGTGGCCTGGTCGCCAAGGAGGCCTGTGGCGATGACCGCCGCGGTGCCTTCGTCGTCATCACCCCGGCCGGACGGACCGAGATCGAAGCTGCCGCACCCGGTCACCTGGCCGCGGTCCGCCGGCTGTTCGTCGACCGCCTCACCCCGAGGCAGATCGATTCGCTCGCCCAGATCGCCGAGACGATTCTTCCCCTGCCCGACCGAGCACCTACTGCGTGAGCGGACCCGCCGGCCCAGACCCGGGTAGACCCGGGAAGTACATCCACCTACTAAGGAGAAGCCAATGAGCACCACCGATCTGACCGAAGAGGGACCGAACCCCTTCGTTACGAACATCGAGGCCGACACGTTGGCCAACGAGAACTACCGCACCATCCGCTGGACCGGTTCCAACCTCCAGCTGACCCTCATGAGCATCGAACCAGGCCGAGACATAGGCCTCGAGGTCCACGAGCACGGAGACCAGTTCCTTCGGGTCGAAGCTGGCCGGGCACGAGTGCAGATGGGCCCGTCGGAGAACGACCTGCCCTTCGACCGCGAGGTCGGCGACGACTGGGCGATCCTGGTGCCGGCTGGTGCCTGGCACAACGTCACCAACATTGGAGACGAACCCCTCAAGGTCTACGCGATCTACGGACCACCAGAGCACCCCGCGGGCACCGTTCACGCGACCAAGGCCGAAGCTGACGCCGATGAGCACCATCACTGAGGCCCGGCTGAACCCGCCTCGCCGGGTTCACCTTCACCTTCGACCGTGACGATGCCCAGCCCGTCGGAGGTTCATCACCACCTCACAAAGCTGGTGTTCCTCGGGCCGCCCGGATCGGGCAAGGGCACCCATGCCCGCTGCGGCGGGCATTGCTTCTCGGTTCCTCAGATCTTCCCCGGCGATCTGCTCTGACAGGAGATCGAAGCTCAGACACCGCTGGGACGCGAGGTGGCCGAACCAGTGAGCGACGGGCCCGGCGGGCATCGTCGGTTCTCCGGGCCTCCGCTGGCCTCTGGGCTGAGGTCAACTCGTCGGAGGAGTTGGGCGTTGAGGGCGACCACGATGGTGGAGATGCTCATGAGGACCGCGCCCACAGCAGGGGGCATGGTGATTCCCGCCCATTGCAGAGCCCCCGCTGCGATCGGGATGGCCAGCACGTTGTAGCCACCGGCCCAGGCAAGGTTCTGGACCGATTTGCGGTAGTTGGCCTCGGAGAGACGAATGATGGAGGTCACGCTGCGGGGGTCGTTGCTGACCAGGATCAGCCCGGCCGACTCGATGGCGACGTCGGTACCGGCACCGATGGCGATACCGACATCAGCGCGTGCGAGCGCGGGGCGTCGTTGACTCCGTCGCCGACCATGGCCACGCGCAGGCCGCGGTCTTGGAGGTCGGCGACCTTGACGGCCTTGTCCTCGGGGAGCACCTCGGAGAAGTCCTCGTCGATGCCGAGTTCGACAGCCACGGCATCGGCGACCTGATGGGCGTCGCCGGTGATCATGACGACCTTGCGTCCTTGGGTGTGAAGCTGATCGACGGCTTGGCGGGCCTCGGGGCGGACCTCGTCTTCGACGGCCACCGCACCCATAACAGCCTGCTGGCCCAGCAAGGAGAGCACCGACGAACCCCGGTCCTTCCACTCGTCGATGGTCGAGACCATCGAGTCGGGCACGGTGAGGTTGCTCTCTCCCAGCAGCGCTGGGCCGCCCACCGAGTAGCACACCTCGTCGATGGTTGCTTCGACGCCACGGCCGGTCAGCGAGCGGAACTCGGTCGCCGATGCGACCCCGGAGCGGTCGTTGGCGGCATCGACTATGGCCCGGGCCAGGGGATGTTCACTGTCGGCCTCCACGCCACCGGCGAGGCGGAGCACTTCGTCGTCGCTACGACCATCGGCGGACGCCACTGCCCACCACGACGTGCTCGCCTTTGGTGAGGGTGCCAGTCTTGTCGAACAGCACCGCATCCACTCTGCGGCTGGACTCGAGGGCCAGGCGGTCCCTGATCAAGATGCCGTTGGGGGCCGCCATGGCGCTCGACAAGGCCGTGGTGAGAGGGATGGCGAGGCCCAGCGCGTGCGGACACGAGATGACCAGTACCGTCACCACCCGCACCACCGCCTCATCGGTCTGCCCGAGCAGGACCCACACCACGGCGGTGATAATCGCAGCGCCCGATGCCACGTAGAACAGCAGGACTGCGGCCCGATCCGCCAGGACCTGGGTCCGTGACCGTGACTCCTGGGCTTCGGCTACCAGCCGACCGATTCCGGCCAACGCAGTGTCCTCGCCAATGGCGATGACCTCAACTCGAACAGCGGAATCTGTCGACACCGAACCGGCTACCACGAAACACCGGGAGCCTTGGGAACCGGGCGCGACTCACCAGAGATCATCGACTCGTTCATCTCGGCTTCGCCGTCGACAATGCTGCCGTCAGCCGGGATCCGGCTACCGGATCGCACCAGCACCACGTCGCCGGAACGCAGCTCATCCAGCCGAACCGTCTCCACCGAACCATCAGCGGCGACCCTCTTGATCAGCGTCCCGGCGGTTCGGGAAGTGGCACGTAGGGGTGGTGGTCACCGGGGACGGTCGGGAACCGTTGTCGGGTCCAGGCGTCCTTGGCTTGCTCGATTCGATCCGGATCGGCGTGTGCGAAGTTCCACCAGATGTGGCGGGGTCCAACCGGTTCGCCACCAAGGACGATCGCCTTGCCGGCACCGCTGAGCGTGGCTGAGGTCTCGTGGTCCAAGATGAATGGGCCGACCATCCAGCGGGTGCGGTGAGGCAGCAGGCGCCGGACCTGGCTGTTGCCGACGGGGCGACCCCGGGGGTCGATGCGCAGTTCGATGGCGGTCATCATGAGTCCTGGTGGGGCCGAGTTCGCCACCAGTCGGGCCCTTCGGGGTGATCACACTCGAGGTTCTCCCGGTCCCATTCGCCGAGTTCGGCGGCTGCCGCGTGGGTGGTGTCGAAGAACGACTCCAGTGTGGCGTCGGGATCCTCGCCGCCGGCCACCGCAGCGTAGGAGAGGACGAACTCGCCGAGGTCCTCGAGCCACCGTGCCTCGGGCGGCTCCACAGTCGCCGTCGAGAAGCCCTTGGGGGTGGGGTAGGCGTAGGAATAGAAGACCGGTTCAGGTGAATCTCGGTTGCCGGGCCAGAAGCCGGCGCTGGTGAGCTCGTGTGAGTAAGCCTCGCGAGCGACGTCGTCGGGAAAGTTCGGCATGCCGCCGGGGTGCGGGGGCGCGGTTCGCCCGGAGAAACGGGAGGTGGCCAGATCGAAGCTGCCCCAGAAGAAGTGCACGGGGCTGGCCTTGCCCTTGAAGCCGGCGCGGAACCTGGTGAGCACCCGGTCGGCCTGGACCAGCGCCTGCCACAGGGCGTGGGCGTGGTCGGGATCGTAGCGACGCACGGCGGTGTCCTGGTCGAAGGCGATGGCGTCGGCGATCTCGTTCGGTATCGGGTCGATCGACACCGGCATCCCGACTTGGGTCATCGCATCCAGCACGTGCTGGTAGACGGCGGCCACCGAGCCGGTCTTCAGAGCGATCGCTCGTTGCTGCCCGGTCGTGGTGTGGACTCGCAACTCGTGGTCGAGGAAGTCGAATTCGAGCTCGGCGGCGTCGGCTCCGAAGGGGATTACCGAGGTTCGCAGTCCGCGGGTCGACACGTAGAGCGGGACGCTCCAAGAGTGATTGAGCCACGGCGAGTAGCCGAGGCGGATCTTGCCGACGATCTGGGACCACAGGTGCACGGTCTCGATCGTGTCGGTCCAGTCATCGTATGGCAAGACCGGCCAAGCGGTGCTGCGGTTCTCGTTCATGTCGTCCTGTCAGTCGAGGGCGGAATCGGTGCCCTCTACGACCTCGTCGCTGGGGGCGAGGGGATGGTTCGGGGGCACGACGCCGAGCTTGCCGGCGTGGAAGTCCTCGTAGGCCTGGCGCAGCTCGGCTTCGGTGTTCATCACGAACGAGCCGTGCCAGGCGACGGGCTCACCAATGGGCTGGCCGCCGAGGAACAAGACCTCGAGTCCACCGGTGCGGGTGTCCTGCTGGGGTCCGGCTTCGATGGTGAACGCGTCGCCGGGGCCGAACACGGTCAGGTCGCCGGTGGTCACCGGGCGGGCTTCGGCACCGACGGTGGCGTCGCCGCCGAGGATGTAGACGAGGCAGTTGAACGACGCTGGCCACGGTATGTCCGCTCGGGCACCGGGGTCGAAGGTGGCGTGGACCATCGTGATCGGCGAATGGGTGGAGCCCGATCCGGTGAACTCGCCGAGCGGCCCGGCGATGATCCGCAGCAGCGTGTCGGCACCCGGGGTGGTGACCAGGACGACCTGATCGGGTTCGAGGTCTTGGTAGCGCGGGTCGATCCATTTCTTGGCGCTGGGCAGGTTCACCCATAGTTGGAGCCCGTGGAACCAGCCACCGGCGGCCACGACATCCTGGGGTGGGGTCTCGACGTGGAGGATCCCCTTGCCGGCGGTCATCCACTGGGTGCCGCCGTCGCGGATGACGCCGCCACCGCCGATGGAGTCGGCGTGCTCGAGCACGCCGTCCATCATGTAGGTGACCGTTTCGAAGCCTCGGTGGGGGTGCCATGGGGTGCCCTTGGGCTCGCCGGGCGCGTAGTTGACCTCACCGATCTGGTCGAGGTGGATGAACGGGTCGAGGATGGCCAGGTCCACATCTGCAAAGGCGCGCCGGACGGGGAACCCCTCGCCCTCGAAGCCCTTCGGCGCCACGGTGACCGAACGGATCGGACGGCTCGGGACCCCAGGTGGCGGAGCGGCCAGTCGGGGCAGCTTCCCGGTGTCCTCGACAGTGATGGCGGCCATCGCCACTCCTTGGTTCGACGTCCGATTCACGATACCCGACATGTCTCTGGGATGATCTCGATCGCAGGGGTTCGACATCGCTTGACCGCCGGTGCCCTTGATGATGTCTGTCGTCTCGGCGGCGGTCTCTGCGTCGATGTCGCTGGCGACTCCGATCGCGCCGGCCTGCGCGAATGCGATTGCGCTGGCTCTTCTGATGCCGCTGCCGACCCGGTGATGACGACGACGCGATTCTCGAGGGAACTACTCATGGAAGTCCCGCTTGGTGGAGGTGTCTTCTCATGGACACGATAGACGTGACTAGCTTGCATTGGCGTTGAGGTCTGAGAGCCGAGAGAGGACAGGAGGTCCGATGACCAGCACGAGTTTTGGAGACGAGGGACCAAGCCACTTTGTAACCGACATCGAGGCCGACACCCTGGCAAACGAGAGCTACCGGACCACGCGGTGGACCGGCTCCCACCTACAGATGACGCTGATGAGTATCGAGCCCGGTCGTGACGTCGGACTGGAGGTCCACCCCGAGGGCGATCAGTTCCTTCGCATCGAGTCTGGACGAGCGCGGGTACAGATGGGGCCAACCGGGCACGACCTACCTTTCGACGAGGAGGTCGGCGATGACTGGGCGATCCTCGTCGCCGCCGGGGTGTGGCACAACATCTCCAATATCGGTGACGTGCCCCTCAAGCTGTACGCGATCTACGGGCCGCCTGAGCATCCCCACGGAACGGTCGATGCGACCGTGGGGGCTCCGGCTGAGTTGAACGCCGAAACCGGTTCCGGCCTCGGCATTGGCAGCCTCAGCGGCCAGGGCACACTGTGAACCGCATCGACCGGCAGCTCGCTCCTCTTTCCGGTTCCTCAGGACGGCCCAGGCCGCTGACGGCGAACCGAGCGTCGAGTTGCAGGTCGATCGCATCATCGATGTATGGATGCGTCCACGGCCCGTCGTGGTGACGGGCAACATTCGCGACTGATCCGCTCAGCGGGGAAGCGGCACGTGTGGCTCATGGTCGTTCGGCATGCGGGAGAACCGTTGGGCGATCCAGTCGGCCTTGGCCTCCTCGATCCGCTCTGGCTCGCTGTGGACGAAATTCCACCAGATGTGGCGTTTGCCGACCGGATCGCCGCCGAGAACGATGGCGGTACCGGCGCCACTGAGCGTGGACGCGATCTCAGGGCGAAGCACCGCGAGCTGACCCGCCGCGACCAGTTCGTCGTTGACCCGTACCTCGCCGGCGAGCGACAACACCGCCAGCTCCCGAAGGTCCGACACGATCGGAACCGGCGACCCGGCGTCCAGCTCTATCTCCGCCAGCACTAGGGGCGACGAACCGGTCACCGGCGAGTCCAGGCCCCAGCCGGAGCCGACGGCGACTCGCACCGAGGATCGGCCGGTCGTGTCGGTCGGGATGTCGGCTGTAGCGGTGTGCTCGAACGATGGTGCCGCGTTCTCGGCATCGGCCGGCAGGGCCACCCAGGTCTGGAGACCGTGCATCGTTCGGGTCGTCGGCCGATCGTCGGGGTGAGATCGTTCAGTGTGTGTGACTCCGGACCCAGCGGTCATCCAGTTGATGGCTCCCGGCTCGATGGTCTCCACCGCCCCGGTCGAATCGCGATGCACCATGCGGCCCTCGAACAGATACGTCACCGTGGACAGCCCGATGTGGGGGTGGGCGTCGACGTCGATCCCCGATCCAGCCGCGAACGTCTCCGGGCCGATGACGTCGGCGTAGATGAAAGGCCCCACCATGCGACGCTTGCGATACGGGAGAAGACGCCGCACCTGGCCGCCGCCGACCGGTCGAACCCTGGGATCGATGCGTAGTTCGATGGCTGAAGTCATGGCGGGTCCCCTCAGTCGTCGGACGATGTCCTGCGCTCTGCGAGCCGACGAAGGGCCATGGCGTCGTTGGGCGCGATGTCCGGGCCGTAGGAGGCGCTGAACAGACCGGCGTGACCGCACCCACAGTGCAGCGCGACCAGGATGGCCGAATCACCGGGGTCCGACGCCCCTTCGAACCGCACGATCTCATCGACCTCGACATTGGTGGCGCAGTCTCCCTCGCACGCACCGCAGTGCAGCTCGCCGTCAGGGGCCGCGATGAAGTCCTCGATGTAGCCCTCGGCGCGAAGCCGGTTCATCGCTGTCGACAGGGTCTCCATGCGCATCAGGATTCCTCCTCGCCAGGGTCTGGCTCAGTCGACAAGGCGGTCAATTCGGCTTTTAGGGGCGGCTCGAAACTCATCACATGATCCTAAGGACGTCGAACTAGTTCCGGATGCTACTTCCCCTCCTCCCGAAGGGAATGAACCGGCACGCAGGGTGGTTGATATGTCATGCACATTCCTTCGATCCCCTGACTGCGAGGCCGGCCATGTCCGCCACCACCCACCCCCTCACCCCCCAGGTCGATGTCCGGCGGACCGACGATCGGTTCAAGACCCGTATCGACTGGCTGGACTCGAAGCACTCGTTCTCGTTCGGCCACCACCGGAACCCGAACAACACCCACCATGGCCTGCTCTTGGTCAGCAACGACGACGTCGTTCTGCCTGGCGCCGGTTTCGATACCCACCCCCACCGGGACATGGAGATCGTGACCTGGGTGCTCCAGGGGTCACTGGTGCACCAGGACTCCGAGGGCAACACCGGCGTGCTCTATCCGGGCCTGGCCCAGCGCATGAGCGCCGGCACCGGGATCCTGCACTCGGAGAGGAACGACTCGTGGCGCACGCAGGGCGGCCCGAGCCACGACGAGCCGGTCCGGTTCATCCAGATGTGGATCCCGCCCGACGAGCGGGGCATCCAGCCCGGCTACGAGCAGCGTGAACTCGACGATGGCCTCCTGCGAGGCGGTCTCGTCCCGGTTGCTTCGGGAATGGACAAGCACAACGGTGACGCCGCCATCCGGATCCAGAACCGCGACGCCGCGCTCCACGCGGCACGACTTGATGTCGGCGGGAGCGTCACCGTTCCCGACGCCCCGTTCGTCCACCTCTTCGTAGCCCGAGGCAACGTCGACCTCGAAGGAGCCGGACCCCTCGCCGAAGGCGACGCCGCTCGCCTCACCGGCACGGGCGGCCAGAAGCTCACCGCCGACAGCGAGGCCGAGGTATTGATCTGGGAGATGCACGCCACCATCCGCTGAGCCCGGAATGAGCCCAAGATCGCATTCAGTTGATAGATCAACTATATTGAGGGAACCATGACCAACAACGACGCCCCAACTACCCCCAGCAACGATCGGGACCGTCCGGTCCTCCAAGTGATCGTGGGCAGCACCCGACCGGGCCGCATCGGGCGATCCTTCGCCGAGTGGATCGAACGCGCTGCTACCGACCACGGTGACTTCACTGTGGAGATGGTGGACCTGGCCGACGTCGCCCTACCGTTCCTCGACGAGCCGAACCACCCGCGCCTGGCGCAGTACACCCACCAGCACACCCGAGACTGGAGCGCCACTATCTCTCGCGCTGATGCCTTCGTTCTAGTCACGCCCGAGTACAACCACAGCTACAACGCGGTGCTGAAGAACGCCATCGACTTTCTGCACAACGAGTGGAAGCACAAGGCGGTCTGTTTCCTCAGCTACGGCGGCGTCTCCGCCGGCACCCGCGCCATGCAAGCACTCGAGCCAGTGGTCCTCTCGGTGGGAATGGCGCCCGTCGCCCCCGCCGTCACCGTTCCGTTCGCCGCCCAGTTCCTAGACGACGACGGCGTCGTCCAGCCCAACGAGATCATGACCGCCAGCGCCAAGACCATGCTCGACGACCTAGCCGCGCAGACAGCTGCGCTCGCCCCGCGCCGCGCCGCCAGCTGAGCCCGCTCGGTTCTGGTCGGGCCAACGTCCGCCGCGGGCCAGTGGCGGTCCAAGAGGTCGGTTCACTGGGCGACGTCCACGAGGCCGGCTCAACGTCCACCCCTGCGTGTATTACGCCAGTTCTCGCTCGAGCGAGGGATTTCAGGCCGCCGACCTGATCGCGGGGATTCGGCGGCGCTGGGTGGAAGGCGACCAAGGCCTCGCGGCAATCGACGCTCGGTTGTCGGTCGCGCTGAAGTCCAACGCCGTCGGACCAATAGTCACCGACCGACGGTTCCAAAACTGGCACACGCTCTTCTGAGTTCGCTGCTGTTGCAACCAGCGCCAGAGTCGCCATCATTGACGGTGTCGAAGGGTTCGGTTAGTAGGCCTAGGCCGAATCAAACCGAAGCACCCTCGACGCTGGGGCCTCGGATCGCACGAGGCCCGTTTTCGCGTTGAGGTGAGCTGATTTCAAGCCTTATCTTCGGGGAGACGACCCATGAATACCTGTGACGCCATCACGCAGCGCCGCCTCATGAGCTTCACCTACGACGCCGCCCGCTGCAGTTCTGCCCGCTATCGGGGCAGCGTGCCCGCTCTCGATCGTCCACACTCCCAGCCCCTCAATCCCCACGGTGCCACCGTTGGGCTGAACCGGATCGCCGTAGCGGATCTCCGCCCGGCAACGACCTGCGAAGTTCCACCGGGCGTCTCACAGGGTTCGCACCAATATGGCGAACCGACCGGCTACTCCCCCGATACCCCTCGCAAGGGCTGGTTCACTACCTCACGGTGGACAAGAACAGCTCAGCGCTGTTGAGCAGCTGTAGGGCTTCCGCTTTTCCGCCAAACCCTCCGCCGAGCTTCCCGCCGGCTCGAAGGGAAGCGGGAGTCCTACAACCGCCACCACAAGGGCCCCGCCCGAGCCGGCGACAGCCCCGAGTGTTCGAAAGTGAACCAGTTTGTGGCCCGTAAGTGGCCCGCCCACTTCTTGAACAAGCGTCAAATTCCATGAAATCCTTGCAATTGCAACGGTTTTTGGAGCCCGGGAGGAGAATCGAACTCCTGACCTGCGCATTACGAGTCAGGCCAGATAGATAGTAGGAACTGGTAGGGATTCGTACCAAGCGGGTTTTGGGGCGTCCGAGTCAGCAGATACCACCTCCTACCGCGCTATACGCCGGAGTTTGTGGCCCATAAGTGGCCCGCTCCCCCGCCTTCGCTGCGGGTGAGAGCAGCCGAAGCTGCCATGGCCGAGACCAGTTCTTCGACGTGCTCGCCAGCCCGTATCGGTTCAGATACACTAAAGGAATGAGTGCAGCCGACCTGATCGCTTCTCGTCGCCGGGAACTCGGCCTGTCGCAGGGGCAATTGGCCGAACTGACAGCGACGTCCAGGGAGCGGATCAACACCTACGAGCGCGATCGCGTCAGCCCAAGGACCGACACTCTCTCCAGGGTCATGCGCGCGATGCACTTCGATCTTGCTGCCGTGCCGACCATGACGTTTGAAGAGCGTCGATCGCTGGCGCTCAGCTCGGCGGTGGCCGAGCGGCTTCGACGCAACCCAGAGCGAGTGATCGCCAAAGCGCGGGAGAACCTTAAGGAAATGCGAGTGATCGGCCAGCACGAACAGCCGTGGGTTGACGTTTGGGAGTCGCTACTGGAACTGGGACCCGGCCCGGTCTGCTCGCTTCTCACTTCGGTCGATCAGTTTGCACGCGATCTTCGCCAGAGCTCACCGTTTGCCGGCGTTCTCACCGATGACGAACGTCGGCGGGCGGTTCACGGGCTGCAGCGATGAACCTCGAACAATTTCACCACAGCATCCGGGCGGCCCGAGAAGTGCTTCGCTCCGAGGGTGCCAGCGGGGCCATTGTCATCATGGGCTCCCAGTCCATTCTCGCCTCGTATTCAGCAACGATTCTTGATCCCAGCCTCATGATGTCGGCGGAGGTAGACATCATGCCGGTGGCGGCCGACCGCGCCGAGGTCGAACGGCTATCGGACCACCTTGACGGTTCCCTTGGGCAGGACTCCCGCTTCCAAGAGTCCTTCGGCTTTCACGTCGACGGGATCTCGATCGACACGTCGGTGCTGGAGAAGTGTTGGTTTGACCGGCTGATCCCAGAGGTCGATCCGAGTTCTGGAGCGACTGGCTGGTGCTTGGACCCGCACGATCTGGCCGCTGCGAAGCTGATCGCCGGCCGGGAAAAGGACATCGAGTTCGTCGACACGCTTGTCTTCAGTCGCTTGATTGACCCAATGACCGTCCGAGAACTCCTCGGCGAGATCGAGGACGTCCGTTCCAGCAGGGCTGTCCAGCACCTCGACCGAATCGCCGCTCGCGGCCTCCCGGAGTCACAACGACACAGTTGGCACACCAAACGAGGTCAAGCAATCGCTAACCGTCGAGCTAGAACGACCGAACAGTCACCCGCCGACGCAGTCAAGCTCGCAGCCAAGCGGCATCGCTGCCAGTGACCGGGCCCTCAGGCTGACCCGGAGTCGCACCCCAAAATGGGCGGGCCACATTGAAAGTGGCCCGCAAGGATTTTGCAGCAGCAACTAGAAGTCTCAAAACCCTTTCAATATCAACGGTGTTTGGAGCCCGAGAGGAGAATCGAACTCCTGACCTGCTCGTTACGAGATGCTCCTATGGATGTCAAGCAGGGTTTCTGGGGTTGAGATCGGTTCGTATGGCGGCGAGGACTTCGCGGGCGATGAAGCGCTTGAGGCAGCGGATGATGTCCTTCTTTGAGAGGCCTTCCTTGGTGCGTCGCTCAACGTAGGCGCGGGTGTCGGGGTCCCAGCGGAGTCGGCATATGGCGATGCGGTAGAGCGCTGCGTTGGCTGCCCGGTCGCCGCCGCGGTTGAGGCGGTGACGATTGACGGTTTTGCCTGATGTTGCGGGTATTGGTGCGACGCCGCAGAGGTGAGCAAACGCGGATTCGTTGTGGATGCGGTCGGGGTTGTCTCCGGCGGTGACGAGGAGCTGGCCCGCGACGTCGAGGCCGACCCCGAGGAGGCCGAGCAGGGTTGGCGCGAGTGGGGTGAGGAGCGCGTCGAGGTCGTCGTCGAGTTCGGTGATCTCGGTGCTGAGGGTTTTGATCCGGGTGGCGATCGAGGCAAGCGACCGTTTTGTTGCAGCGGTGGGGTCGGCCAGCGGCCCAGGCCGAGGTGCTCGTTTCGTGGACGGTGGTGGCGTCGGGTTGGGGCTGCGGGCTGGTCGCAGTCGTGCACACGTGGTGACGAGCTCGGCTCCGTCGAGATCGACGAGTTGGGCACGGAGCGTGTCGGGGGCCGTCACGATCAGTGATTTGAGTTGGGTCAACGCCGTTGCTCGGGCTTTGACCGCACTGTTCCGGGCCACCCGCAGAGCTCGGACCGATTCGACATCACCGGTCCGGGCTTTCGGGGTGCCCGACGCACGCCCGGAGGCGGCGGCTCTGGCGGCGGCGTACGCGTCGATCGGGTCGGACTTGCCCTGATCTCGTCGGTTCTTACGATCCGGCCGGTCGACCTCGACGACCGGGACGGTCTCGGCGGTAAGGAACCGGGTCAGGCCTGCCCCGTATGCGCCGGTGCCTTCCACACCGGCGAGCGCGATCGTGCCGAAGCCCGCCGCCCACGCCAGGAGTGCTTTGAACCCAGACAAGGTTGTTTCGAAGGTGGCGTGTCCGAGGTGGCGACCCAGCGGGTCGATCACCGCAGCGACATGGGTATCGGCGTGGGTGTCGATCCCGAGGGTGACCTCGAGGGTGTCGACGGGGGCGGGTGGGTCTGCGACGATGGTCATCGCTGTCCTCTCGTTGGTTCTGAACGGGTGGGCAGCACGCGCCAACAACCGATGGACAAGACAGTGATGGGCGCCTGATAGCGCAGGCTCCTATTAGGTCACGTCGATCGCGGATAGGTGCATGTGGGGCCAGCGCCCTACTGGCCGACAAATCCCGTTCAAGACACGAAGTCAGTCAGTCCAAGAGTCAGACCGGCGGTGCGCTGGCCCACACACATCATTCTCACTGTCAGTCCAGATAGGTAGTAGGAACCGGTAGGACCTGGTACCAAGCGGGTTTTGGTGCGTCCGAGTCAGCAGATACCACCCCCTACCGCGCTATACGCCAGAGAATGTGGACTTATTGTGGTCTGTGCCGTAGCGGGTCGATCGACCTGGAGTGCCCCCATCAGCGAGCTGCTCAGGTGCGCGGCGTGACATGTCGACGCAGTTGCCGAGAAGGTTGCTGACGTCATCCAGCGGAGGTCTGCTCTGCCTCATCGACGAGTGCTTGAAGCCATTGCACAGCGTCATCGAGTGGGCGCACGTCGAGGCCTTCGGAGGCGGCTAGATAGCGGTCGTCCCAGCCCGGCCATTCACGCACTTCCGGCGGCCATGGCGATACCCGCCGAGCGGCAAAGAGTCGCCTCCCGATCCTGGCCAGCTCCCTGAGATCTGGAGGGTCGACACCTACAAGTATCTGAAGGTCGACGAGATCGTGGGCGCGTTCGTTACCGCCTTGCCGGTTCGGTGTCGTGCAGGCGTGGAGCTTCTGCGCGATCTGGTGCTCGACAGCGAGCACCGCAACCGGCTCAGGAGTCGGGAACCCAAGTCGTTCGATGACCTCAGCGATCGCGGCATCCAGGGCCAACGCAGGTGCTGCGGTCGAGCCGACCTCGTCGTGTCCCAACTCGAATTCAATCGTCACGTATGACTGCCCGGCATAGGCCAGCTTTACTTCGAAGGGGTGCATCACGTACTCGCCGGGAACGTCGGGCGGATCAGCAGGGGTCCGATCGACTAGTCGTCCGGTGAAGCCCTGCCACCCGTCGGCCAGGTGAGCGGACAACTCTGCCGCATAGGTTTCGACGGTGTGATCGGCCCCTCGAGTGGCATCGAGGTCGCGTGTAACTCGGCTCGCGTGGTCGCCGGTCCGGAACTTGATCGCGGCGCCGCCCTTGACCACACCCATCGGCAACAACTGGGCGATCACCGTGTGGGCAAGAGAGGTGCGAGTCCGGAGTTCGTTGAGATCGAGCGCGTCGCAGATGTTCCTGAGACGCTTTTCGAGCGCCACCCGGTGCGCCGGAGGCCCTTCGTAGGAAGGAATACTCATCCGGCTCCTTCCAACTCGGCACGAAACTCTCGCTGTTCTGCGACGCTGAGCAAGCCATCACGCCTGGCATCGTCGACCGCTACCAGCAGCCGATCTGACATGACTGTGTCTCGACACGAACGGATCGCGTGGGCGACCGTGGCCGACGGGATCGACTCGTAGGAGGTCAGGTCACCGTCGGGCAGCGTCTCGCGCTCGATGGCGATCCATTTCGGAAGCTGGGCTCGGACACGCCGCGACGTGCCCACGCGAACAACCTGGGGGTTGACCTGCCCTAGTTCGTGCAGCGCCAGAACCGCATCGCCCGTGAGATGTGCATCCCCGCCCACACGAGCAACCGCCTCGAAGAATCGATCGAACCGCGTCGGCGGAAGATCATCAAACCGATACAGGCCATAGGCCACATGATGGATCTGCCCACGAGCCGCCAACTTGCCCAATTCAACGACCGGAATCTCAAGATCGTGGGCGTCAGCGGCACGCACGTACCCATACTGGCCGACAGCGAAGTCCCACAACCGTCGTCGATACGATTCCGCCCTCATGGCGCAACATTACCACTAACAGTATGGTTGCGTCACGGCTGGCTGAGGTCAGTGACACCTGAGACCTGCAAAACACCACTCCCGAAAGTCGCCCTCAGCACCCCTGCGATTGCAACAGTTTTGGGTGATCGGAAGGAGAGTCGAACCCCTGGTCTGGGAGTTTCTCGTCAGTTTCTGCGGGTCGTAGGAGTTGGTAGGCGCCGGTACCTGCCACCGGTTGGGGCGACCGCACCACCCGGTACCACTCCCTACCGCTCAATACGAGGAGTATGTGGACTGATTGTGGACCGAGCTATCTACGGCTCGGTGTTACAGTCCTCAGATCGCTGCAATTGCAAGGTTTGGAGCCCGAGAGGAGAATCGAACTCCTGACCTGCTCATTACGAGTCAGTCCATATAGATAGTAGGAACTAGTAAAGCCTGGTATCTAGCGGTTTTTTGGGTGTTCGAGTCAGCAGATACCACCTCCTACCGCGCTATACGCCGGAGTTTGTGGCCCATAAGTGGCCCGCTCCCCCGTCCGGCATCGGCTCGGGGGTGGTGTTGAGCGCCATCCTCATTAGCCATCACGGACAGCTCTGGTGCCTTTCAACGCGGGCATGGGTGATGGTCGATGCTGGCGTGACCGTTGACCGGCCCGGGATCCTGGAAATGGGCGGTCGCTGGCACGGCGAGTGTGTCGGAAGTGACCATGAACGGCATCGAGTTCGGATGGGCCACGCATCTCCCTGCATTGGTCCAAACACGGCGGGCCATGGCTGCATTCGCCAGGGACGCGTCCGAACCCTGACCCGGAGGTGTCGTGGAGGCGTCGAGCTGGCACAGCGCTGACATCTGCCCGAGCGTTCTGACTCCCGGCAACGACCGATATCACCCCGGCGACTGCAAGGAGCCTCGATTGAGCGATGAGTGATGTGGCCGACCGACCCGGGTGGTGTCGAGCTCGACGACCTGACTACAGGGGGCGTGTCGGTGACTTCGGCACGCTTCTCCTCTACCGTGCACGGTCTTCCGACGCCTGTCAGTGGTATCCGACAGAATGGTCCACGAGGAGCAGAGATCTGGCTAGCGCCACTGGGAGGCCTTGCGGTGACTGACGTGGACGGCTCAGGGGCAGTAGGAGCTGGCGGTGCTGCTGGCTCTGCCGTTCGCGCTGTCCGGGAAATCATCACCGCTGCGGTCGTTCACCGGGACGCTGCGCGTGCCGACAGCCTCATCGGCGAGTACCTCACGGCCTATGGCCGCGGATTAATTGATGCCGCGTCGACCTTCATTGCGTGCCACCTGACTGATGCAACAACGCCCGAACTCGCCGAAGACCGGTTCCTTTACCTGCTGACTCGTATCGGCAACCTCGTCGACCTTGCGGCTGAGGTAACCGGTGTTGACCCTGGTGAAATCGTGCTGGAAGTAGCTCAGGGCCAGGCCCAGTTGGAGGACCTCGACGTCGACGAGTCCGTTCGTCAGGCGTACCGCGCCGCTCAGACGTGCCTTGTTGCGCACCGGTTTGTTCGGCTAGGGCGTCCGGCGTGGGGTATCCAACAGTCGTTGAACCAGGCCGACATGCTCGTGGTGAACTCCGCCCTGGCCGGGATGCTGTGTGTGATCGCTGGTGCGTTCCCGGAGGAGACGAGGGCCACTGCGTTCGTAGTGCTGCTTGAGGAGGCCCGCCACATCCTGTCCTGTCAGGCCAAGGCTCGCGACGTGACGCTGGAGTGCCTCATCGAGCAGTACTTCACCGCGCTGGCGGTACAGGAGGCCCACCGCCCGACTTGAGTTATGCGAAACCTGTAGCCATACTGACCAACCCTGCATAGGATCGTATGCAGGATCGTGGCAACACTGATTAGGGATGACTGCCGTGACGACAACCAAAGACCGCATCTACCAACCCTCAGACCTAGCTGGCAACCACCGCAAGACCTTCATCGCTGAAGCGCTGGACTCACAGGCCCGGCTGCGCAGCACCGACGGCGAATCGCTCATCATGATGCGCGAGGCCCGTCTCGAACACGTGGCAGCTGTGCGCGACCACGCAGTCGCTTATCTCACCCTGGACATGGCTCTGCGCCGCCCACGGGAACAACGCCGGCCCGGTGACTACGGGCCTTGGGCCTTCCTCGACGCCTTCGAGGACGAGGACATCGAAGAGTTCCAACAAGAGGTCAACGACGCCATCGTGCGCGCGGCATCTGGGCGGGACCACTCCCCTGTCGAGCGTCTGCTCCACGAATGGCGGATGAGCGCCGAAACCCTGGCTGACCCTGTTGCCCGGGAGATCCTCGACGGCCGGAGTGCCGACGAAGACTGGGTCGAGGTCGAAGACGCCGCAGAGCCCCACGAGACACCGCCGGGCGAAGGCTGAGCCGTTGAGTCGCGGCGACCCGAAACCAAAGGCGTACGCGCCCTTCGTGTCAGCGCGCTATCCGGCCTCAGGACAGCCGAGCGAGAAGCCGGCTTGGCGTGTGCTGGTACATCGCAAGCAGGTTCAAGACTGGAACCGCATCGCCGAAATGTGTGGCGAGAGCAATGCGCTCGAACTCTGGACGCACTTGACCACGCGACCCAACCAGAAGCCCCTCTTGGGGACCGTGACCCCCATGAAAGGCCGCCAGTACGGCGCTACCAGTGACGGAATGTCGCGGGTTTACCACTACGAGATCACCGGTGGCGGACGTGTGGACTACCGATACAACAAGGAGTACCAGGTCAAAGGGAGCGGCGACGCGCACCAGATCGTCCAGATCGTCCTCATATCGCTCGGTAGCCACTAGCCCTAGCGGCTCTGGGCGGGCACTCACTCGCAATGTCCAAGTCGGCCATCAGTCCACCGCCAGGTGCCACCCACCGCTCATGGTCGCCCGGGCCTCGGCCCTCAGCATCCGATACCACCGGCGCGATGTGGTTCTGAGAACTCCGACACGGTGCGAACCTTGATACCGAGAACCCTGAATCGGTCGCCAAATGGAAGCGGGCACCGCCCACAACCTGTCGCCGGCCGGTACGCCCGGCGCAGTTCGCACCGAGCGCCTGCGGCAATCCCGGGTGTTCGAAAGTGAACCAGTTTGTGGCCCGTAAGTGGCCCGCCCACATCTTGAACGGGCGTCGACTTTCTCGAAACCCTTGCAATTGCAACGCTTTTTGGAGCCCGGGAGGAGATTCGAACTCCTGACCTGCGCATTACGAGTCAGTCCATACAGATGGTAGGAACTGGTAGGGCCTGGTCTCTAGCGGTCTTTCGGGGGTTCGAGTCAGCAGATACCACCTCCTACCGCGTAATACGCCGGAGAATGTGGACTGATTGTGGTCTGCGGCAGGTGGATCGATCCACGTCGATGACCCGGAGATCGGCGACGCAACCGACCGTACGAGTACCCGGCGAGACGGCCCCGTCCACCGGGCGCTTCGACTCCCGGTAACGGCGCTACCCAGTGGGAAGAGCCATCGTTCTGCACGTCGGCCGTCGCTGACCGATGGCGCAACGGCCGGGCTGCGCTCTGCACGACTCATCTGGGGTTCACACGGACCGAGATTGGACTTTCACGTGCATGGAATAACGAGAAGAGCCTCATCGGCAGAGGCTGAGAAGGCAGCAATCGCATTCCGATGACTGCGCA
>NZ_DAOLGP010000041.1:0-31318 GCF_035329545.1 Candidatus Neomicrothrix sp. | reverse complement strand
CCGGCCGGTCACCTAAATGCGGTTATAACGCCCCCGAGAAGTGCGGAACGTCAGCTTGATGGAGCTTGGCTGCCTCGGGCGGTTTTCCGGCGACTCGTGTGAGGAGATCCTCGGGATCTCCGATGCCGCAGCCACCCTGCGCCGTCTCTGTCGCGAAGAGGTGGTGTTGTTTGCGCTCGATCAGCACGGCGACTGGTATCGGCTGCACCCGTTACTGCGGCGTTGGCTTTGCTCCCGGCTTCGCAGCCAGAACCGCGGCCGCTGGAGCGAGATCCAGGTGGCGGCTGCCCGTTGGTGGGAGCGCCAGGGCGATGCCGACCTCGCCATCGAGCATGCGGTGACCGGCGAACAACTCGACCTGTGCGAGGAGCTGATCACCACCCATGCCGGGCTCTACGCCGTGCGAGGGATGTACACCACGGTGCAGCGTTGGCTGGCGAACCTCGGTGATGCCCGGGTGCGCTCATCACCCCGGCTGCGCATCGTTGCGTCGACCATTGCCGTGTACCTCGGCGACGGCGAGGCGGCGTTGCGCTGGGCGCGACTGGCTTGGGAAGAGCTCAACAGCACCGAGGTGAGCGCAGCTCACACCGACAACCTCACCATGCTCCAGGCGGAGGCGCTTCGAGCCGGGCTGGAAATGCTCCCTGCAGCGGAGGTCCTCCCGCTTGCCTCCCATGCCTATCATCTGCTGCCGGCCGGCCCTTTCAAAGCGATCGCGGCCGTGGTACTCGGCGCCAACCGTTACATCGCCGGCGATGAACGGGCAGACGACACGCTGCGCCAAGCGCTGTTCGAGAACGACGTCGGCGACTGGTCGATCCTGAACGCCATGGCGGCAGGGGCACTGGCGATCGTGCTCGACCTCGAAGGTCAACGCGACGAGGCCGCCGGGCTCAGCACCCGAGCGCTCAAGCTGCTTGCGACGCGGCCCGGCGAGACGTATCCGGCGACCGGGCTGACCATGGCCATCGCGTCGCTGTTCGATGCTCGGGCGGGGCGCCAACAGCAGGCGGCCGAGCGCATTGCGCTCAGCCGCACCCGGCTCGACGCTCTGGACAACTGCGCTCCCTGGTACCGGATCCTCGGGCTGGTCACGCTGGTCCGCACCTGCCTGCTGCTCGACGATGCTCAGACGGCGCTCAAGCTGCTCCAACAACTCGAGCTGAGCATGGTGATCCAGGATGAAACCACGCCGTTCGCGAAACATGTCGACGGGCTCCACGACAGGGTCCAAGCCGCCAACGAGCTGAGCGCCGAACGGTTGTGGTCGCTCACCGCGGCCGAGCTGCGCGTCGCCCAGTACCTGCCCACCAACCTCAGCCTGTCCGACATCGCCACCCGGCTGTACGTCTCGCGCAACACGGTCAAGAGCCACGCAGCGGCCATCTATCGCAAGCTGGGCACCAGTTCGAGGGGCGAGGCGGTGCGGCTGGCGCGAAGCGCCGGACTGATCGGCGACACTCCTCCCAGCGACTGACCGACGACCGGCTACTGCGCCGCACAGCCCTGAGGCAGCCGACGCAGCCAGCATACCCCTCGGGGTATGCTGGAAGCCTTGTACAGCCGATTGCGGAGCACACCATGGATCAACCCGAACGTCAGTCCCATTGGGACGATCGATATCGCACCTCCGGCGCGGACTCCGTCAGTTGGTTCGAGGCCGAGCCTCGCCTGTCGCTCGAACTCTTCGACCTCGTCGGGGCGACGCCGGCGAGTTCGGTCATCGACATCGGTGGCGGCGCCTCCTCGCTGACGGCCACCCTGCAGCAGCGGGGGTTCGCAGACCTGACCGTGCTGGACGTGTCCGCCGAGGCGCTCGACGCATCGCGACGCAACGTCGACAGCCCCGACGAGATCACCTGGATCCGCGCCGACCTTTTGGACTGGTCACCCGCTCGCCGCTGGAACGTGTAGCACGACCGTGCCGTGTTCCACTTCCTCACCGACGCCGACGACCGCCGCCGCTATCGCGAGTTGCTCCTCCGGTCCATCGAACCGGGAGGGTCTGTGATCCTCGCCACCTTTGCCGAGGACGGCCCCTCGACCTGTTCGGCCCTTCCCGTGGAGCGCTACAGCGCTGACCGACTGCTGGCCGAGATCGGCTCCGGATTCATCGAGGACGGACACGGCAGGTTTGAGCACGTCACCCCAAGCGGTGGGGTTCAACCGTTCACTTGGGTCGCCGCAACGGTCGACGACGCCTGAGCGCCACACGCGAACGACTCGGTTAACCGAACTGCTTGGTTCTCGTCGAGGGCGAGGGTTGCGACGACCCGACCGAGTTTCGAGCACCGCCCATCGACCAGTGGGCCGCCGCCACCGTGATGACCAACACCAACACAGCGCCCGCCTGATGGGCCACCCCCAAACCCACCGGAACGGCGTGCAACAGGGTGAACACCCCGAGCAGGAACTGCACTGCCACGGCCGACTCGAGCGCAATCGCGTAGTGCCTCGCCCCCGCTCGGAACAGCTGGGACGCCACGACGAGCGCTGCCACGGCGACGACCACCGCCAACCAGCGGTGCAGGAACTGCACCGCTACCGGGTTGTCGACCAGGTTCGACCAGACCGGCGACAACTCCGTGAGGCCTGGAGGTAACCAGGAGCCCCGCATCATGGGCCAGGTGTTGTACATCCACCCTGCGTCCAGCCCGGCGACGAACGCCCCCAGGGTGATCTGCACACCGAGGAGCACAGCAAAGGGCCACACCCAACGGACCGGGCGCCCCGTGACGGCACTCCGCCCTGCGGCAAGCGCCCGCAGGTCGAGAGCCGTCCAGATCAGTCCCACCAGCAGGACGAGGGCGGTGGTGAGGTGCAGCGCCAACCGCTCGTGGGCCACGTCGGGACGATCCACCAGCCCGCTGGCCACCATCCACCAGCCGATCAGGCCCTGCAGCCCGACCAGCAGTACCAGCCCTCCCAGGCGGCGCGCATAACCCGGAGGGACGGCCCGCCTAGCCAGGAACCACAGGAATGGCACGACCAGCGCCAACCCCAACAGCCGACCCAACAGGCGGTGCAGGTACTCCCAGAAGAAGATGCCCTTGAAATCGCCAACGGTCATGTCGGCATTGATCTTCTGGAACTCGGGGGAGGTCTTGTAGGCGTCGAACTCGGCGTTCCAGTCGGCTTCGCTCAGCGGCGGAACCACGCCACCCACCGGCTCCCAGTTCACCATCGACAGACCGGACTGCGTCAGGCGGGTGGTGCCACCCACCACGATCATGACCAGCACCACCGCTGCGATGACGAACAGCCACACGCTCAGTTGCCCGGGCCGGGCACGGTTGAGCGCCGGTGGTTCTCCGGTGTCGGGTGCGGGTTGTTGGCGTGCCACCTCGGGGGCATCCAGTGTCCGATCAGGCATCACGTCCGTCCGGCTCGTAGGCACAGGTCGGGTCCTCCCCCAGCGGATCGCCGGTGACCGCGTAGGCGTGCGAGCGCGATCCGCCGCACACCTCCCGATACTCGCAACGACCGCACTTGCCTCCTAGCTGCGTCGGGTCGCGCAGCGATGCCAACAGCTCGGATTTGCGGTAGATCTCGGTGAAGGGCGCCCGGCGGATCGAACCTGCCGACACGGGCAGGAAGCCGCTGGGATACACCGCGCCGAGATGATCGACGAAGGCGAAGCCGCGCCCGGCGTTGACGTCCAGCGGCGGGCGTCGGGGGCCGGAACCGCCGCGTTCGATCGTGGCCGGACTGGGGGCCGCAACAGAGCGAACGGGCGCGTCGCGAAGGAGACGTCCGAGCGGGCCGGGTCGATAGTCGGGAGGCTCACCACCAGCATCGGCGCGTTGCAGCATCACCCGCCTGAAATGCGGCGCCTCGGTGGTCTTGACCGGCACGCGGTCGGCCACCGAGGCCAGCCACATCAGCACGTCCTCGACACCTTCGGCATCCAGCGCCGTCAGCTGTTCACCTCGGCCGGTCGGCACCAGGAAGAACACACTCCACAACCCGGCCCCAAGCTCGACAACCGTGTCGAGCAGCGCCGGCAACTCGTGGGCATTGTCCTTGGTGACGGTCGTGTTGATCTGCAGTCGAAACCCGGCGGCACGCACGTTGGCCGCCGCCTCGATCGTGTCCGCATGCACGCCGTCGAAGCCTCTGAACGCATCGTGGGTGGCGGGCGTGGCGCCGTCGAGCGACAGCGAGACCGCCGACGCCCCGGCGGCGCGCAGCTCGGCCAGCGCCTCGGAGGTCAACCGCGGCGTGACCGACGGGGACAGCGCCATCGGAAGACCCAGCCCGTGGCCGTGGCGCACCAGCTCGGCCAGGTCGTCACGCTCGAAAGGGTCGCCTCCGGTGAGCACCACGATGGGGCGGGGAGCGCCCAGCGACGCCAGGTCGTCCAGAAGAGCCTTCCCCTCGTCCGTGCTCAGCTCGAGGGAGTTGCGCCGCGTGATCGCATCGGCCCGGCAGTGGGCACACGCCAACGCACAGGCCCGGGTGACCTCCCAGATGACGATGAACGGCCGGTCGGCCGGGTCCAGATGCAAGGTCCGAACCGCGCTGCGGGTTGAGGGCGAAGCCGTCGAGGGCTGGGTCATCATCGTGCCTCCTCGTTGAGTGCCAGTTGATCGATCATGGTCTCGGCGCCGCGTTGCCCGGCGGCGATGCAGCTGGAGATGCCCAGCCCGTCGTAGGCGGCACCGGCCAGTGCCAATGCGGGCCGCTGCGCCAGCGCGGACCGCACCACGGCCAGCTTCTCCAAGTGCCCCACTTCCAGCTGCGGGAGGGCATGCGGCCACCGGTACACCTGGGCCTGGATGGGCACTCCGGTCAGCCCGGTGGCACGCCGGAGCTCGTCAACCATCTGCCCGACGAGCTGCTCGTCGGGCAGCGACGCCACCCGGTGCTCCCCCACCCGTCCCGCCGAAAGCCTGAGCAGGGCATGGTCGGGGTGGCGCAGGTGCGGCCACTTGGTGGACAGAAACGTGGCCGCCTTCATCAGCGTGCCCGCCTTGGCAGGGGTGAGTATCCCGGTTGCCCGGAGGGCCTCACACGAGGCCGCTTCGGAGGCATCCCAGGCCACCGCGACCGTCGCCACCGAGGCGGTTCGTAGCGTGCCGAGGGGCGCGGCGTCCTCGCCCAGCAGCGGTTGCAGCAGGCCGAGGGCAGGTGCGGCCGGGAGCGCCAGGACCACCCCGTCGAAGTCCCTCTGATCGGCGCCGGCGGCGATCAACCGGTAGCGGGAACCGCTGGGCTCGATGGCGTCGACCGGCGTGGCCAACCGCACGTCGACGTCGGTTCCGGCAAGGAGGCCCTCGATCAACGTCGACAACCCGCCGGGGAAGGTGACGAAGGACGGTGGCGAGTGACCGGACCTGGCGGAACCCAACAGCAGCGACCGGTTGCGCGTCGCCTTGGCGGCGAGCATCGGGGTGGCCGCCCGCATGCTCAGCCGATGCACGTCCCCGGAGTGCAGGCTCCCCAGCACCGGGTCGACCAGGCGGTCGGTCACCTGGTCGCCAAAACGACGGCCGATGAACGCGCCGACCGAGACATCGGTATCGGCGCCGACATGTTGTTCGGGGGTTGGGGGCAACAGCGGCTCCAACCCGGCGCGGGCCATGCCGAGCGGCGACAGAGCACCCGAGCGCACGATCGGCCACATTCGGGTCGGGCCTGCCGGGCCCATGCCGGCGGGCAAGCGCCGACGCTTCACGCCGTCCCAAATCCAGGCGAAGCTGGCCTCGGCGGTCACCAGTTGGTCGGTGAGACCCAGTTCGTCGAGTAGCTGTGCGTTTGGGCCGGCGAGATGAAGCGACTCGGCGCCAACATCAACGGCGTGGCCGAGGAACTGCTCGGTGCGCACCTGACCACCGAGCCGACCGCCGGATTCGTACAGGGTGACGGCGTGCCCAGCGCCGACCAGCCGACGTGCGGCCACCAACCCGGTGATACCCCCGCCGATCACTGCGATCGAAGCTTGCATCATAGGAAGGGAAACCTCCCGGATTCTGTGCCGGGACGACTGCCGTCGTGCCCATGACGGAACCTACCGGGCGCCCGCCGGCAACTCGATACCAAGCGTTGGTGCCACCAGGCACAGACACACCGGCCCTACGCTCGACGCAATGCCCGACGAGCTGAACACCCAGACGATCGACGACGCTGCTGCACGTCTGGCCGGGGTGATCCACCGCACCCCACTCGAGCTGAGCGAGCGCTTGACCAGCGCCCTCGGGGTCCCGGTCCTCCTCAAGCGCGAGGACCAACAGATCGGCCGCTCCTACAAGGTGCGGGGCGCCTACAACCTGATCTCGACGCTCAGCCCGTCCGAGCGACAGCGAGGCGTCGTGTGCGCCAGTGCGGGCAACCACGGTCAAGGCGTGGCGTTCGCCTGCAAGCAACTCGCCATCCACGGCAAGGTCTTCCTGCCATCCAACACGCCGCGCCAGAAGCGCGACCGCATCCAAGCGCTCGGCGGCGAGTGGATCGAACCGGTGGTCATCGGCAGTTCGTACGACGAGGCCAGTGCGGCCGCCCACGCCGACAGCCGCCGCACCGGCGCCGTCTACGTCCACCCCTTCGACGACCCGCGCACGATCGCCGGCCAGGGCACGATCGCCATCGAGCTCGCCGAGCAGAGCGACCGGCCGATCGACACGGTCGTCGTGCCGATCGGCGGCGGTGGCCTCATCTCGGGCATCGCGCTCTGGTTCGCACTGCATCATCCCGCGATCCGGATCGTGGGAGCGGAGCCGGCCGGTGCTGCGAGCATGACCGCCGCCCTCACCAGGGGCGCACCTGTCGCCCTCGCCGAGGTCGACACGTTCGTCGAGGGAGCAGCGGTCGGCAGCGCCGGCGAGATCACCTACCCGCTGGTGCGTGACCTGGTCGACGAGGTGGTGACCGTGCCCGAAGGGGCGGTGTGCACCGAGATGATCGACCTCTACCAATCCGAGGGCATCGTGGCCGAGCCCGCCGGCGCCCTGGCATCGGCCGCCGTTCGTGCATTTCTCAACCACCGTCCGGAAGGTCCGGTGGCCTGCATCGTGTCGGGCAGCAACAACGACCTCAGCCGGTATGCCGAGGTGATCGAGCGGTCGCTGGTCCACGAGGGCCTCCGCCACTACTTCCTCGTCACGTTCCCGCAGGAGCCGGGTGCCCTTCGCCACTTCCTCGACGATGTGCTCGCCCACGGGGAGGACATCGTCGTGTTCGACTACGTGAAGAAGAACAACCGCTCGACCGGCCCGGCGCTGGTCGGTATCGACATCGAGCGCGCCGAGGACTTCGGCGCGCTCCTCAAGCGCATGGATCAGAGCCCCCTCACCATCGAGCAGGTCGAACCCGGCTCCCCGCTGTTCGCCTTCCTCTTCTGAGCCCGTCCGACGAGTTCACAAGCGGCCGGCCGGTATCACTCGACTCCGGCCACCAGCTCCGCAGCCGACGCCTGGATGTGCTCGAGGAGTCCGTCGGGGTCGTCGACGACGTCGGGGTCGACCGTGATGCCAACCCCAAGCTCGTCGCCGTAGGACAGCACCCCGATGATCAGCGCGATATTGCCGACGCCGGTGATGAACGGGTGCACGGCCAACAGTTTCGAGCCAAGCAGGTACATAGGCACGGGTGAACCGGGAACGTTGGTGACGGCCAGGTTGGCGAACGGCTGGCGGGCCAGGGCAAGTGGTCCCAGCTGACGAAGCAGCGTCGGTGGCACCACGTCAACCACCGAGAACAACGACGAAACCATCGACGAACCTGCGCCCTGCTTGTGGCGCACCATGTCGTCGTGGATCTGGGCCAGGCGGTCAAACGGGTCGGCAGTGGCGACGGGAAGCTCGGCGACCAAAGCCGAGAAGGCGTTGCCGGTGCCCTCTTCTCCGTCCTCGGGGGATCCCACCGGAACCAACACGCGGGGCGGCTGCTCGGCCAACTCGGCTGAACGTTCATCGCCGAGGTGACGCCGCAGAGCACCGGCCACCACGGCCAGCACGACGTCGTTCAGCGTGGTACCGGCGCCCCGCTTGACCGCCTGCAGACCGGGCATCGACAACGACGCCCACAGCACGTCGCGATGGCGACCCACCTGGCCGCTGAGCGGGAGTGCCGGCGCTGTCTTGACCCCGCCGGCCAGGCCGCCGGCCACCGCACGAAGCATGCCGGGCACCCTGCGGGGATCGAACAGCGAGGCGAGGGGGCCGATTGCTCCGATGGCCATCTCGCCCTGACGCCGCGCACGAACCATCAGGGCCTCTGCCAGGAGCCGGTCGTCGCTAGGTGACGACTCCGGGGTCCACGGGACCGCATGGTCGGGATGCTCTTGGGGCTCGAAATCCATCAGCAACATCGCCGCACCGAACAGCGACATCCCATCGGCCAGCACATGATGCACCCGCAGCACAAACGCCACCTGGTCGTCGTCGACCCCATCGACGAACCACGCGTCCCACAACGGCCGGGAAGGGTCCAGCGAACCCGATAGCAGGTCGCCGACGAAGCGACGCAGGGCGGCCTGACCCCCCGGCGCCGGCAGTGTCGCCCCCTTGACGTGATGGGCGATATCGAAGCGATCGTCATCGACCCACATGGGCCGGCCAGCATCGAACGGGATCCGAGCAAGCCTCTGGCGGAAGCGAGGCGACTGCTGCAGGCGTGCCGCGACGTGGGAACGAATCGCGTCGAGACGAAGCCTGCCGTCATCGGCCCGCAACGCGGCCGCCTCAAAGAAGCACACCGCTCCGATCTGGAGCTGCGCCTCCGGGTCACTGACATAGAGAAGCGTTGCGTCCGAAGCGCTGAGGGGCTCGCGTGCCACAGCAGCTACGCCCCGCCGGATCCGTTGCTCGCTGCCAGCGTCAGCGCCGGCTTGGCAGGCGAACGGCCGCCGACCTCGTCGACAAACTCGTTGACGCAGACGGTGAGGCGCTCGGGGAACAGGCGCAGCTCAACCGGCGACCGCGCACGTTCCATACGGGCGTTCGGCAGCTGGTTCACCAGGTTGACCGCGTCGCTGAACGGGTGGATCAGGTCGTTGCTGTGGGCGAGCACCAACGTCGGGGCCTTGATGCGCAACCGAGCTTCGAGGGTGGGCGCCACGGGGCCCACCAGCACCCCGTGCAGGATCGCCGCCATCACCTCGGGTGGAAGCGATCCGGCGTGCATGAGGGAATTGACCGGGCCCCACGGTGTCCTGGGCAGCCGCCTGACCGCAGCAGAGGTAAACCGCATGACTCGAGCCCCGTAGTGGGCAGCGAGCAGCATGGGCACGAAGGCCAACGCAGCGGAAGGTACCGCCCATTCCAGCACGGGCATCTCCAACACCAGGCCCTGCACGCGTTCGGGGTGCGCAGCAGCGGCAAAGAGGCTGACGTTGGCGCCCAGCGACAGCCCGCCCAACACGGCGCCCTCAACTCCCAGGTGGTCGAGCAGGCCGATGACCTGCTCCGCATAACTGTCGATTCGGTACTCGGCGGCATGGGCGGGGCAGTCGCTGCGGCCGTGGCCAAGGAGGTCCAGCAGTACCACCCGGTTTCCTCGGTCGGCCAGAGCGTCGGCAATGCCTCGGTTGAGGTTCGAGTCGAGCAACAACCCGTGCATGTAGACGACGAGGCTGTCGCCCGAGCCGTATTCGTCGTAGACCAGCCGGTGGCCCTCGTGTTCGAAGCTGGCCGTGCGATACGTCATTCGTGCCCCTCGCCGTTCCCTCTGTCGCGGACCTTCAGCCTAGCAACGGCCAGCGGCGCTGATCGGGGGAAACCGCACTGCCAACCGGACACCCTGCCCATTTGGCAACTCGCCTGGACAGACCGTTGGATAGGTGTAACAAAGGGAGTGTCTGGGGAGCCTCGATCGTGGAAGACGCTCAGGCCCCTTCACGTACATTCACAGCACAGGACATCCAACCGGACGAAAGCAGCGATGCGACGCTCGAGGAACACCGCCGATAACCGTTCAGGTCTGGTGGTAGGGGTGCACGGCAGTGTGGTCGATGTGGCCATGGATCCACCACTGCCCGAACTCGGGACGCTTCTGGAGACACCCGACCGTTCCGCGGGGGGTGACGGTGGCGAAGCGTCGCTCGAGGAGCGATCTCGTGTCGCCGTCGCGGTCGAGGTCGTCAGCCATCTCGATGGCCAAACCGTGCGTACCGTTGCGCTTACACCCATTCAGGGGCTGGCCCGCGGCGACGAGTTCATCGACTCGGGTGCGCCCATCACCGTCGGTGTGGGCGATGCCACCCGGGGGCGAACCTTCGACGTGTTCGGACGGGTGATCGATGGTCTGGGCGACGACGATCTTGTCGACCTGGAGCAGCGGTCCATCCACCGTCGTCCGGTTTCGTTGGCCCGTCGACCGGCCAAATCCGAGACGTTCCAGACCGGTATCAAGATGATCGACGTGCTTGCTCCCCTCGAGCGTGGGGGCAAGGCGGGGCTCTTCGGGGGAGCCGGGGTCGGCAAGACGGTGCTCATCATGGAACTCATCAACAACGTGGCCGGCGCTCACGAGGGCACCAGCGTCTTCTGTGGCATCGGAGAACGCACCCGAGAGGCGGAGGATCTCCACCGCGAGGTCGCCGAGAGTGGGGTGCTGGAACAGTCTGTCCTCGTGTTCGGTCAGATGGATGAACAACCCGGCGCCCGCTTGCGGGTGGGCCATACAGCGCTCACGATGGCCGAGTACTTTCGCGACGACCGCCAACAGGACGTGTTATTGCTGATCGACAACATCTTCCGGTTTGTGCAGGCGGGCAGCGAGGTCTCAGCACTGCTGGGACAGATTCCCTCCAGGCTCGGCTACCAACCCGACCTGGCCAGCATGTTGGCCGCCCTGGAAGAGCGGATCGCCACCACCGAGAGCGGGGCGATCACCTCGGTGCAGGCCGTCTACGTGCCGGCCGACGACTTCACCGATCCCTCCGCAGTGCACGTGTTCGGTCATCTGTCGGCCTCGATCGTGTTGTCGAGGGACCGGGCATCCCAAGGGCTGTACCCAGCGATCGACCCGCTGCAGTCGAGTTCAAAGTTGCTCACTCCGAACGTGGTCGGCCAACGCCACTACTCCGTTGCCCGCCGGGTTCGGGAGACCCTCGCCGCCTATGACGACCTCTCCGACGTCATCGCGATGCTGGGGATGGAGGAACTTTCCAAGGAGGACCAACTGGTCGTCACCAGGGCCCGCCGGTTGGAGCGGTTTCTCACACAACCGTTCTTTGTCACCGAACAGTTCACCGACCGCTCCGGGCGCATGGTCGAGCTCGAAGAGGCACTCGAGGGATGCGAGCGAATCCTCGCCGACGATCTCCCCGATCACGGCGAAGGGGACTTCTACATGATCGGCTCTCTCGACGACCTGGCCAACCCTGGTCGTCGACCATGACCGGGGCCCCGTCCATGCGTCTCCGCGTCGTCACCCCCGGCCAGGTGGCGCTCGACACCAACGTCGACAAGGTGTCCGCCGAGGCGACCAACGGCGCGTTCACCCTGCTGCCGCGGCACATCGACTTCGTCGCTCCCCTGGCTCAGGGTTTGCTCACCTACGTCTGGGACGACGAGGAATTCGTGGTGGCCCTCGACGGCGGCCTCCTCGTCAAGTGCGGCACCCGGGTCGATGTCGTGACCGCTGCGGCGTTCAGCGGCGACGACCTGCGGTCACTCGACCGCGAGCTCGACACCGCCTTCGAGGGATTCGACGAAGGTGAGCGTTCCGCCCGGCGCGCCATGGCTGATCTGGAGTCGGACATCACACGCCGGCTACTGGACCTGGATCGCGATGCCATCTTCTGAGGACAAGGATGAGGACGAGGCCTTTTCCAGCGTCGAACTGGACCGTGAGCGCGCCGAGACGCTGCGCAGGGTGGTTTCAGCCAAGTCAGAACGCCGGATACGTTCACGCGAAGGTCCCAACGAGAGCATCTGGGCCTTCATGGGTACATTCGGTCTGGTGGGCTGGACCGTCGCAATCCCCACCTTGGCGGGGCTCGCTCTCGGGGTATTTCTCGATAACAGGACCGAGAGCGAGCGAAGCTTCACCATCATGTTCCTGGTCCTCGGGATCGCGCTGGGGTGTGCGACCGCGTGGTATTGGATACGGCGCGAGAGCAGCGGGGACCGACGATGACCTACTCCGTCGTGTTCGCGGTCGTGTTGGGCGCGCTCGCCGGGTTCGTGCTGGGTCTCGGATTTTTCGGCGCACTGGCGTGGACCGCACGCCGTCTCGTGGTTACGTCGCGACCCGCCACCCTGGTGATGGCAAGCCTCCTGGCCAGGATGGCGCTGCTCGCGGTCGGGCTCGTGGCCCTCGCCCGACTGTCGCCCTGGGCGCTGGTTGGGGCGGTGCCGGGTGTGATCACCGCCCGTCTGGTGGTGGTGCGCCGCTTCGTTGCCCAACCTTCGGCAACGATGGGTGGCACCCACGAGGCCACAGGAAGTACCCCGATGTCGGGGCGAGGGGAGCCGAATGATGGGTGAGGACCAGATCAGTCCCGACGCTGAGGTGTTCTGGAGCAGCGGGTTCTTCAACATCAACCTCACCCTCGTCACCACGTGGGCCGTCATGGCACTGCTCATCATCGGCGCCTGGCTGATCACCCGTCGCCTGTCGTCGGGACCGCGGATGTCACGATGGCAGAACGCGCTCGAGGTGATCGTCACCATGCTGCGGAACCAGATCCGCGAGATCAGCGGCCAGGACCCCCATCGCTACCTCGCCTTCGTTGGCACGCTGTTTCTGTTCATCCTCGTGTCGAACCTGCTGGTGGTCTTCCCGGGATATGTGCCACCCACGGCGTCGCTCTCCACCACTGCGGCGCTGGCCGTCGCGGTCTTCGTGGCGGTGCCCGTGTTCGCCATCACCCACCAAGGCCTGCGCACCTATCTGCGCAGCTACCTGCGTCCCAACCCCTTCATGTTGCCGTTCAACATCATCTCGGAGCTCTCGCGCACGCTCGCGTTGGCGGTGCGCCTGTTCGGCAACGTGATGAGCTTCACCAAGATCGTCGCCATCTTGTTGGTCATCGCGCCGCTGATCTTCCCGGCCGTGCTCAACGCGCTGGGGCTGCTCACCGGCGTGGTGCAGGCCTACATCTTCGCGGTGCTGGCCACCGTGTACATCTCCGCCAACTCCCAAACCGAACGAAGCGACGATCACAGCGACCACGCAACCGCGCCGGACGCGAACGAACCATCGCGCGCCTGAACGACCAACAACGAAGGGAACACACATGGATTCCGCAACCTGGATCGGCATGGCGTCGGTGATCACCGCCGGTTTGACCATTGCCATCGGATCGATCGGACCGGCTCTGGGTGAGGCTCGTGCCGCGGCTGAAGCCTTGCGTGCCATCGCTCAACAACCCGATGAGGCCGACACGATCACCCGCACGCTCTTCGTCGCCATGGCCCTGATCGAGTCCACGGCCATCTACGCGTTGGTCATCTCGCTGATCCTGATCTTCGCCAACCCGTTCTGGGCCCAGGTCACGGGCTGAGGGGGCGGCGACGCCATGCTGTTCGACCCGTTCACCATGATCGCCCAGTTGATCAACTTCGTCGTCCTCGTGGTGGCACTGAGGCATTTCCTGTACAAGCCGGTGATCGACGCAATGGACGAGCGCGAGAATAAGATCGCGCAGCGGCTCACCGACGCCGATGAGCGCGAGCACGAAGCGGAAGCAGCCGCGGAGTCCTACCGTCGTCGACAGGTGGAGATCGACGACCGGCGTGATGAGCTGCTCGAGAACGCCGGTCATGATGCGGCCGAACGTCGGACGGAGTTGATCGAACAGGCACGAGAGGACGTCGAAGACCGGCGAAACCGATGGCTCCAGGGTCTGCGACGCGAGCGCGAGGACCTCGACCGCGAGCTTCAGCGTCGCGTTGGTGCCGAGGTGCTCGTTGTCGGGCGCCGTGCCCTGGTGGCCCTCGCCGATGCCGACATCGAACGGCGGGCCCTCGACAAGGCCCTCGATCACCTGGAGGCCGACGAGCCGGCGCGCTCCGCCCTGTTTGGCACGCCGGAGGACCCGGACCGGCCCGCTACCGTGACGGTTCGCCTCGGGTTTCCCGATCAGGTGGATCGCCCACATCTCATCGCCAGGTTGCGCGAGCTGGGCCTGGGCGAGCAGCAGGCCGTCGAGTTTGAACACTCCCCGGATGCAATCCTCGGCGTCGAGATGCGTTCGGACACGACCTCGATCGAGTGGAACCTCGGGGACTATTTCGACCGCCTGGGGATCATCGTCGACCAACTCATCGGTGAGGGAGGTGGAGATGTGTCCCCCGATGATCGACGAGCAGACGCCCACTGAGGGTCGTCTGGGCGATGGTGGTCTCGCCGACGCGCTCAATCGTGGTGTGAGCGGCGTCGCCACCGCCGGAGAGCGGTTCCGTTATGGGCTCGGACATTCCGAACAGGGTCGTGTCACGAGCGTCGCCGGGGGTGTGGTGCGAGCGTCAGGGCTGGCCACCGTCGGCGCAGAGGAGGTCGTTGAGTTCGAGTCCGGGGGGCTCGGGCTGGCCTTGGAACTCGACCGGGACGGGGTCGGCATCGTCGTGCTCGAGCACGGCGTGGAGATCGGGGCAGGACAGGTCGTGCGCGGCACCGGCAGGGTCATGGACGTCCCGGTCGGGGAGGCGCTGCTGGGACGGGTCGTGGATCCCCTCGGCCGCCCGCTCGACGAACGCGGCAGGGTTCGCACCGTCGGGCGTCGGCCGGTCGAACGCCGGGGACCGGCGATCATGGAACGCGCGCCGATCGACACGCCGTTGCAAACCGGGATCATGGCCATCGACGCGCTGGTACCGATCGGCCGGGGCCAGCGCGAACTGATCGTCGGTGACCGCCAGACCGGCAAGTCCACCATCGCGGTGGACACCATCGTGAACCAGCGCGACACGGGTGTCATCTGTGTCTACTGCGCCATCGGACAGCAGACCGCCGGGGTCGCCAAGGTCATCGCCGGGTTGCGCGGTACCGGGGCAATCGACCACAGCGTGGTGGTGGTCGCCACCGGAGAGGACCCGGTCGGCCTTCGCCACATCGCTCCCTACGCGGCAACCACGATGGCCGAGCACTTCGTGGAGGCGGGACGCGATGTGCTCATCGTCTATGACGACCTCACCCGCCATGCCCGCGCCTATCGGGAGTTGTCGCTGCTACTTCGTCGACCTCCCGGACGTGAGGCGTACCCGGGTGACATCTTCTATCTCCACTCCCGGCTCCTCGAACGCTCGGCGCGGCGCTCCGAGGAACTCGGTGGAGGATCGCTCACTGCGTTGCCCATCGTGGAAACCCAGGCCGAGAACCTCGCCGCGTACATCCCCACCAACCTCGTGTCCATCACCGACGGCCAGGTGTACCTGTCGCCGCGCCTGTTCCGCAGCGGCCAACTTCCGCCTGTGGACATCGGGCGGTCGGTCTCGCGGGTGGGCGCACAGGCGCAGCTCCCCGCCTACCGCGCCCTGAGCGGCAACCTACGCCTCTCCTATGCCCAGTTTGAGGAACTCGAGCGCTTCACCCGTTATGGCGCCCGGCTCGAACACGAACGGCGCCGGGAGCTGGAACGAGGCCGGCGCGTCCGCGAAGTGCTCAAGCAGACGCCGTCGGATCCCCGCACGGCGGTCGAACAGATCGCGGTGCTCATCGGGGTGACCAGCGGGGCCTTCGACGGACTGGAACCTGGCGAGATCGCCCCGTTGGAGCGACGGCTGCGCGAACATCTGGGTCGGCTGGAGACCGTCGCCGAGCACATCACCGCTGGCCGAGCGCTGGACGATCACGACCGACGCTCGATCACCGACCTGCTTCGCGAGCTCACATGAGCGTGACCATGGCGCAGATCGACCGCCGGGTCGACAGCGCTCAGGAGCTGGAGTCGGTCACCCACACCATGAAGGGCATGGCTGCGGTGAGCGTCCGTCACTTCGAGCGGGCTGCAGACGCCATGGGGATCTACGAATCCACCCTCGATCGGGGTTTGCAGGTGGTGGCCCGCCATCTCGACGCCGACGACGTGGCGTGGGAACGGCACAGCCGGTTTCCGCCCCGTCGGAGCGCGGTAATCGTGTTCGGGTCGAACCAGGGGCTGTGCGGACCGGTCAACCGCCAGGTGGCCCGCCACGCGGCCGAGGTCGTCGCCGCGTGTCCGACCTCGGTTTTCGAGGTGGTGGCAGTGGGGTTCCGCCTCAGCTCCGAGCTGGAACTCACCGGGGTTCCGCCCGACGTGGTGCTCGAGCTGCCCAACAGCGTCGACGGAATCAGCCCGCGGGCAGCAGAACTGCTCGTACGTATCGATCGCTGGCGGCGCGCCGATCCCAACCCAGCTGTTCACTTGGTCTTTCCCAGCTTCCGCGGGCGTCATGCCGGTTTCGAACCCGCTGATCGCCCGCTGCTGCCTTTCGACACCGCTCGTCTCCGTGAGCTGGTCGGTCAACCTTGGCCAGGCCGGAGCCTGCCCACCTACACCGTCGGGCGTACCGAGTTGCTCGCAACGCTGGTTCGCCAATCGGTCTTCGCTGGGCTGACCCGCACCTTCGCGCAGGCCATGGCATCGGTAGCGGCGAGCAGGTTGGTGGCGATGGACAACGCCCAGCGCGATGTGGAGGAGCGACTGGCCGAACTCCACCGAGAACGACACCGGCTCCGACAGGCCGCTGTCACCGAGGAGCTCCTCGACGTCATCTCCGGTTTCGAAGCGATGCGGGAGTGAATCTCTGGTGGGCGAGGGCTTGGGCCAATACACGGGTGGCCATGGGAAACCGTCTACGGGGACGGGTGGTCGAAATCTGATTCTCCGGGCCCCAGCAGCCGACCAGGCTGGTCGGGGTTGGTGCCGAAGTCGTATCGCAGGGTGCCGGTGACGTCGTCAACTGCGGCTCCGACCGTTGGGTAGAACCGGCTGGGATCGAAGCGCCCACCGAGCCCGTACCGGAGGAGTTGGTCCTTGACGGGCCCCTTCATCTCGGCGAGCAACAGTCGGATATCTCGCGACGACAGGTAGTCGTCGAGGTCGATGAGCTTCTCGACCGCTGTCGCATCGACGCTTGTCATGGCCTCGGCAGCGAGTATGACGGTTGCGGTTTCCGGTCCCGCCTGGTTGACGGCTTCGCTCGTCAGCTTTCCCAGGAGAGGGGCGTTCGCGAAGAACAGCGGTGCATCGAAGCGCACGATGACCAGCCTCGGGACCCGAGTCCCTTCCGGGTGCCGGGTGGCGTCGTGGTATCCGCGGAGCCCCTCCACGCGCACCAGTTCGGTGCGGTATGGCCGCCATGCTTGGTTCACGAACGCCACGAACGACAGAGCGATCGCAATGAGGATGCCTTGCAGGACCCCGACCAGTGCCACACCCACGAATGCGGCCAACGACAGCATCCCCTCGATTCGGTCGACCTTCAGTAGACCGATGACCGTAGGTATGTCCATCAGCGACGAGGCAGCCACGATCACCACAGCGGCCAACGTCGCAGACGGCAGGTACTCGGTCGCTCCCGGTGCCAGCAGGATGAACGCCATCACCATGACGGCTCCGACCACGCCCACGAGTTGGGTCCGCCCGCCCGCCTGCTCGGCGGCCGGGGTACGGGTCGAACTCCCGCAGGTAGGAAAGCCACCAAGCATGCCGGCAGCCGCGCTCGCGAGTCCTACCGCCGCCATCTCGTGGTTGCTGTCCACCGACTCGCCCCGGCGCGCAGCAAACGCGCGCGAGAGCACCGCTGTGTCGGCGAAAGTGATCAGAGCGATGCCGAGCGCCGGGCCGATCATGGATGAGACGTCGCTCCACTGCAGGCCACCCAGAGCCGGGGCCGGTAGACCCTCGGGAAGCGGGCCGACGACGGGGAGTTGGTCGGTCCACCCGAAGAACGCCACGACGACCATCGATCCCCCGACCGCCACGAGTAGTGCGGGGAAGCGACGGCGGTATCTCCTGACCGTCAGCATCAGCACCAGCGATGTCGCGCCGATGGCGATGGCGTGCGGGTCGGTGAGCCCATCGGCAAGCCCCTGCACGGTGAGGCGTGCGGTGTCGATCAGAGAGTCTCGGTTCACCGAGAAGCCGAGCAGCTTCGGGACCTGCCCGACGATCACCACCAGGGCTATTCCGTTCAGGTAGCCGACCCTGATCGGCTTGGACAGCAGATCGGTCACGAAACCAAGGCGCGCTACAGACGCGAGCACCAGTGCTGCACCCATGAGGATCGCCAGCAGGCCGGCCAGTGCAACGGCACGGTCGGGGTCGCCGCCCGAGAGCGGCAGGATCGAGGCTGCAATGATGGGAGCGAGCGCAGAATCCGGACCGAGCACGAGGGTACGCGAAGGCCCGATCACGGCGTACACGAGCAGGGGCACGATCGTTGCGTAGAGGCCGGTCTCGGGAGGCAGCCCGGACGCTTCGGCGTAACCCATTCCAGCGGGTATCAACAGGGCGGTAAGAGCGAGGCCTGCGAAGAGATCCGGGCGCAACCACTCGCGCCGGTACCGACGTGCCGAACGGACTCCCGGCAGTAGGCCGCTGAACTCGACGGGAGTCATGTCCACTACGCCTAGCGCCTGGAGCCGAGGGGGTGAGTGGAGTTCTCCTGAATCTGAGAGCCGGACAGGGGTCGCTCTTCTCTGGCGCTTTGGAGCCCGTCGCTCGTCTGAGCCTCGGGGTCCTGGGCGCTCCGATTCGTTACTTCGAGCACGTATCTCAGACTATTCATTCCAGGCCCCCTTCCGGTTCGGCCCCACATTGTGGGCCGACTGGAGAAGCAATCTGCTGGACCTCGAAGTGATTTTGGAGCGATGCGCGTTCTTGGAGGTGCGCCGTGACACGGCGGTGGCGTGCAACCGTGTCGTGGTGCGCTCAGTCGCAGACGTCCGCAAGCGTCTGCCCGGCCGCTGTGTACTCCTCGGGACCCAGGTCGCCGGTCAGCAACGTCTCGAGCGCTTTACTCACCTCGGCAGGGGCGTCGTCACCAAGCGCTGCTTGCATCTCACCGATGGCGGTGTTTCGCTGAGCACCGTCCTGCGCGGTCTCCAGGTCGGTCTGCGCCGCACAAAACTCGTCGCTTGGAAAAGCGGTGGCGTCGGTAACGGATGCGGCGGTCGTAGTGGATTTCGCGGTGATCGGTACCTTCGTGGTGCTCGACGGTTTCTCGTCGGACCCGCAGCCGACGATGACCATCAACGGCACCCCGATCATGGTGAGAAACACCGTGCGTGCGCTCCTGGTGCGAACGTGCATGAAGTGACAGTACCCGGGGCGGAGCGTCGGCGGCGAGGACACGCTGCACTCGACCTCAGCGACGGGTCAGACCGTCAGTCCCAACACGTCGGCGGCGTTGTCGTGCACGATCTTCATAATTTCGTCGTGCGGCACGCCGGCGAACTGCTTGTCCACCCAGAGTTGCGAATCCGGGAAGGCGCCCTCCATGTGGGGATAGTCGTTGCCCCACATCAGGACGTCCATCCCGATTTCGTGACGCAGCGCGATCGCCGCCGGATCCCACATGAACTGACACTTCACCTGTCGACGGACGTAGTAGCTCGGTGGCGCCTTGAGGTCGGCGTCGAGCACGCCGCCCCGGTGGGCGATCTCCGCGTACCGGCTGTGCAGTGCGTGATCCCACTGCTGCATGGCGTAGGCAAGCCAGCCTGCGTTGCACTCGATGAGCGCGACCGTCAGATCGGGGTGCCGCTCGAGGACGCCGGAGTTCACAAACCACCCCAGCGTGACCATGCCTGCGGCCGACCCGATGGCAAACGCCGTCTGCGCCCCGCCGGCTTCGCCAATGGGCAGAGCGTCGATCCCCATGAACATCGCGCCGGCGAATCCGCCAACGAGGTGCAAAAAGACGGGCACCCGTGCTGCTGCGGCGGCCTCCCAGACCGGGTCCCACATCCGGTCGGAGTAGGGCATGCCAGTGATGACTTCGGGGAGCAGGATGGGCCGCAGGCCCATCGCCGCTGCGCGGGTGACCTCATCCGCGGCCGCTCTGAGGTCGTGCAACGGCAGGAGCATCCCAGGCGCGAACTGACCCATGTGATCCTTGTAGGCGTCGGCCATCCAGTCGTTGGCCAGCCGACACCATGCGAGGTTGGCATCGTCGTCGGGGAGCATCATCCCAAACGCCCCCTCTCCGATCAGGACCTCGCCCACGACCCCCTCACGCGCCATGTCGACCAGCCGTTCCTCAGGGGTCGGTGCGGGTGACGCAAGCGGCCCGCAATCGCCCATCACCATCTGGCGGAGCTGCCTCTCATCGAGCCCATCGACCTTGATGCCGTCGGAGAGTGCAGCCGTCATCTGGTCCAGCACCTGATTGGCCGCTTTGCGGTCCTTCTTACGCTTAGCGGCCGCTGCGAAGCGGGGCCGCACCAGATAGGCGCCGTCCTCACGCTGCTCGATCCGTGGCAAGTACTGGCGATACTTCGCGGGCAACTCATCGACAAGATCGAGCGGCACGTTGTGATGCGAATCAGCCGTAATCAGTGGCCAAGCCATGGGGTCCCCCTGAGACGTGTTTGACGTGAGCCCGATACAAGCAGCCGCACCCACATCTGTCAATGGAACCCATTAACGCCATCAGTAACACCACCGGGATGCAGCCCGCACCGCAGTTGTCGGACGGGCGATACGATCGGTGAGTGGCAGCCGCCGAATCCGCCGCTGGTACGGATGCCGACACCCGAACACGGCTGCTCCGCGCAGCGGCATTTCACTTCGCACGCAAAGGCACCTCCGGAGCACGCAACCACGAGATCCATGCGATGGCCGGTCTGCGCAACGAGTCGGCGCTCCACTACTACTTCGGCAACCGGCGGAACCTGGTGAATGCGGTGGTTGGGGAATACGACGTCTTTGCCGGCCAATCCGCCAACTCCATCCCCGGCGAGACGCCCGAAGCCGTCGTCGACTATGTGGTGGGCCGGCTGGACTCGGCTCTGGCCACGCCCGACGGCCGCAACTGGCTGAGGGTGATCTCGGAGTTGATGGCGCAATTCACCGATCAGCCGGGGATGGCTGACGACGCTGAGCGTGCGACAACGCTTGCGGTGCGCCTCGAACCCATGGTGGCGCTGCCCGCTGCCGTCGTGCACCGCAGAACCTTCGCCATGTTGCGGTTCATGACCTCGCAGATGGCCGAGCGAGCATCACATCTCGAACACGACGACCTCCCGTTGCTCGACGAGTCGGAGTTCATCGACGAGGTCGCCGCCATGAGCCTCGCCATGCTCACCACTCCGATGCGACAGCGAGCGCGACTCCGTTGACAGACGGACCACGCCAGGTGACGATGTCGCCATGACCACTGACACCATGACCGGCACGCTGAGATGGATTCCTGCCGAGGAGAACGGTCCGACCATGCCGTTCGACCAGCAGCACATCAGCGCCTTCGCCTACGTGGGCGACCGCCGCAATGACGAGAGCGCCATCGTGGTGCGGGGTCTCGACAAGGACAGCACCGAGTCCTCGGTTGAAGCCGAGTGGGTCGACAGTTACCCGGCGCTGTCGACGCGCACCGGCGACGTGATCACGCTCATCGGCGCCCAACGCCCGATCGCCACCATCGCCGTGACCTCCATTGGCGAGACGACCGCCAGCGACGCATCGGTGTAGCAAGCTCCCGGCCGGTGTCACACTTGACGGCCTGACCCGGACCGGCTTGGTTAATCGGGCGATGAACAATACGCCACCGCATTGATACGCTGCCGTATCATGACGCCCGGTCCTCAGGAGAGCTTGCGAGCCCGTGGTCCATCATCGCGACATACGAGCGGACCCCAGCCGTCGACATCCACGGACGGGAACGATGTGGCGAGCCGAGGGCCGAGTGCACGTCGGCAGAGACTGTCGGCGCCGGACTGGATCGACGCGGCGCTCAAAGTGATCGCCGAAAACGGCGTCGAAGCCGTTGCCGTCGAACCGCTCGCCCAGCGCCTCGGGGTCACCAAGGGGAGCTTCTATGCGCATTTCTCATCGAGGAACGCGCTGGTGGTTGCCGCCCTCGAACAGTGGAAGTCCGACGAGACGGCATGCACATCAGCCCTCCTCGTGGGCGACGACCCATTGGTTGTGCTCAGCACGTTGATCGGGTCGATGTTCGGCGACCACCAGCGCGGGAAGGTCTACGCAGGGATCTGCGCGGCCGGTGCCGACCCGCTGGTCACGCCCTACGCGCTCGACCACGCACTGGCCAAGGTGCAGATCCTCACCGACCTCTACGGCAGCGTGGGCCTGCCGAAGGCTGTCGCTGCCCAACGCGCCGAACTCACCTATACGGCCTACATGGGGCACTGGCGGGTCAAGGCCATGTTGCCACTCGCGGAAACAGGGTCGACGAACAGCTACATCGACCACCTGATCGACACGCTCATTCCCAGCTGACACCCACCAACGAGGAGGCCCGAATGGTCGCCGACCACCACATCATCGAACCTCCCCGGTGCACTTCGTACGCGACATGTTGCAACTGAACGACAGCTGATCAGTACCGACAAAAGGGAGGTAGACCGCCATGAGCTCGCTCATCGACTTTGTGCAGTTTCACGAGGTAGACCTTCCCGCCCGGTTGAGGTCGGGCAACGCACGACTCGCCGCCCACGACGTCACCGAGGTCGGAGCGATCGGGTTCCACCAGGAGGGCACGGACCACAGCTACACCTACGTTCCCGTTGGCGACGACATCGAGATCCGACGCGGCACGAGCGACGCTCGAACGGTGGTGACCATCGATCTCGAATCGTTCAGCGGCCTGGTCGGCGACGCCGAGACCGCCCCGGGGCTGCTCTACAGCGATCGGGTCTCCTGCACGGCCGGGTCGCCGATGCGGTTCGTGCGATGGGAGCCTGCGTTGCGGGCCATGTTCCACGGCCGACCCATCTACGACCCGGCTGCCTTCGAGCTTCGCTCGGCAGGCGGGGATCCTCTGGATCCCGCTGCGAGCTTCACCACCAGCGACGACGACGCGGCGATGACCGAGTTCCTCCACAGCGCCGGCTATCTCCACGTTCGCGGCGTGTTCGACGCTGACGAGATCGAGACGATGCTCGAGGCCGCCCAGCGCCAACAGGCGGCGGCTACACCGGGCGACGACCGGTCGTGGTGGGGACGCAACCGCTCGGGCGACGAGGTGCTCAGCCGCGTCACCCATGCAGGGTCGGATCCCGACCTGCGGCGCCTCTACGACGACCATCGCCTTCTCGACCTGGTCGCCCTGTCGGAATTCGACCTGACGGCGCGGGCCGGACAGGCCGACGAGGGGGTGATGGTGCTGTGGAAACAGCCGGACATGACCGAGGGGCTCTCGGACATCCCGTGGCACCGGGACTGTGGCCTCGGCGGCCACGCGACCATGTGCCCACTCCTCATCGCCACGGTGTGTCTGACCGGTGGCGGGCCCGATTCCGGCGAACTTCGGATGCTTCCGGGTTCCTGGCGTTACTCCTCGCCCTCCATCGACACCGATGACAGCGACGCCCCCCAGGGCGTTGCTCTCGATGTTCAGCCCGGGGACGTCACCCTGCACTACAGCGACATCGCGCATGTCTCGTGTCCGCCTTCGGGGCGGGGCCCGTTTCGCACCAGCCTGCTGCTCGCATTCGTTCCTGACGTGGAAACACACGCCCTCAGCAAGCAGAGCTACAACTCCGCCCTGCACCGAAGCAGTGACGGCCACGTCGATCACCTCCGCGACGTCCTGGAGGCGAAGCCGACCCGATGAGCGAGCCGACCCGTCGTCGGCCGCAGGGTCACAGCGAGAGACCAGGAAACCTCTCGCGAGCACGGACCCCACCCATGCACCATGATCGAGCACGGACCCCACCCATGCACCATGATGGGGCCATGTCGATGAGAACAACTTCGACGATGCAGACGGTGGACGCCAACGAGGCGGTGGCCTCGGTCGCCTACCGCCTCAGCGAGGTGATCGCCATCTACCCGATCACCCCAGCGTCACCGATGGGTGAGCACGCCGATGAATGGTCGGTGGCCGAACAGGTGAACCTCTGGGGATCGATACCCCAGGTCATCGAGATGCAGTCCGAAGGCGGTGCGGCAGGCGCCGTGCACGGCGCGTTGCAGGCCGGGGCGCTGACCACCACCTTCACCGCATCGCAGGGTCTGTTGTTGATGCTCCCCAACCTGTACAAGATCGCCGGAGAGCTGACCTCGTTCTGCTTGCACGTGGCGGCACGAAGCATCGCCACCCACGCGCTGTCGATCTTCGGGGACCACTCCGATGTGATGGCCGCCCGCCAGAGCGGGTTCGCCCTGCTGGCATCGGGCTCCCCCCAGGAAGCTCAGGACCTCGCCGCCATCGCTCACGCAGCGACCCTGGTCTCGCGGGTACCGTTCCTTCACTTCTTCGACGGGTTCCGCACCTCACACGAGATTCAGAAGCTGGCGGCGATCGATGACGCCACGCTGCACTCGTTGCTCGATCCCGGGGCCATCGCCGCACACAGCGATCGGGCCCTCTCCCCCGAACACCCCGTCGTGAGGGGAACGTCGCAGAACCCCGACGCCTTCTTTCAGGGTCGTGAGGCGGCCAACGCGTTCCACGATGCGTGTCCCGACGTCGTCGCCGACACGATGGCTCGTTTCGCCGAGCTGACCGGCCGCTCCTATGCGCCGTTCAACTACGTCGGCCATCCCCAAGCGGAGCGGGTCGTGGTGATGATGGGCTCGGGTGCGCAGTGTGCTCATGAGACCGTGGAGCACCTCGTGGCCGCCGGAGAAAAGGTGGGACTCGTGAAGGTGCGGCTGTACCGCCCCTTCTCGATGGAGCGCTTCACCGAGGCGCTGCCCACGTCCGTTCGCTCGATTGCGGTACTCGACCGCACCAAAGAGCCCGGCTCCACCGGTGAACCCCTTCTGTTGGATGTCATCGCGTCGCTGGTGGACGCACTAGGCGACGGCCGCATCGATGCCCTGCCCCAAATCATCGGTGGCCGCTACGGGCTCTCCTCCAAGGAGTTCACCCCGGCCATGGCCAAGTCGGTCTTCGACGAGCTCGAGGCCACGGCGCCGCGGCGCCGCTTCACGGTGGGCATCAACGATGACGTCACCCACCTGTCGCTACCGGTGGCGGAGGGATTCGACATCGAGGCGGACGATGTCACCCGAGCCGTGTTCTTTGGTCTCGGATCCGACGGCACGGTCAGCAGCAACAAGGCCGCCATTCGCATCATCGGGGCCGCCACCGAGCTTCACTGCCAGGGCCACTTCGTGTACGACTCCAAGAGGCCGGCGCCACCACAGTGTCGCACCTGCGCTTCGGACCCCGGCCGATCCGCTCGACCTACGAGATCACACGAGCGGGGTTCGTCGGTGTGCACGAGCCGGGTTTCCTGGAACGCTTGGACGTCCTGGAGGTGGCGGACGAGGGTGCCACCGTGCTGCTCAACACCACCGTTGCGCCCGACCAGTTGTGGGACAGCCTTCCGGCGGAAGCACAGCGGGTTCTGTCCGAACGCAACTGCCGCCTGTACGCCATCGACGCCACCCGTGTCGCTGAGGCCAACGGCCTGGGTCGGCGGATCAACACGGTCATGTCGACCTGCTTCTTCGCACTGTCCGGCGTCCTTCCCCGCGACGAGGCGATCGCCGCAGTGAAGCAGTCGGTCAGCGACACCTGGGGCAAGCGGGGACCCGAGATCGAGCGTCGCAACTTCCAGGCCATCGACGCCACCCTGGCCGAACTGCACGAGGTTGCAGTCGGCACCCCCGACAGCGCCAGGCACCGCCCGCCGACCGTGCCAGTGGACGCTCCCGATTTCGTCGCCAACGTGACGCGGCTGCTGCTCGAGGGCCACGGTGACCGACTGCCCGTCAGCGCCTTCCCGCCCGACGGCACCTGGCCCACGGGCACCAGCAAGTACGAGAAGCGTGCCATCGCGATCGACATCCCGATCTGGGAACCCGACCTGTGCGTGCAGTGCAACCGCTGCTCGATGATCTGCCCGCACGCTGCGATCCGCACGAAGGTCTTCGAGCCCGACGCTGCCGCATCGGCCCCGCCGAGTTTCCGGCACGTGGCCGAAGAACATACCCAGGCGCTCGAGGGGCTCCAGTACGTGGTTCAGGTGGCGCCCGACGACTGCACGGGCTGTCGGCTCTGCGTGGAGGTGTGCCCTGCAAAGGATCGTTCGCAGCCGAAGCGCAAAGCCATCAACATGAGGCCGGCTGAGGAGCACCGCGAACGCGAGCGCGAATCGTTCGCCTTCTACCAATCGATACCGGACGTCACCCGTTCACTCATTCCGGAGCGATCGAGAACCCTCCCGCTGCTCCAGCCGCTGTTCGAATTTTCGGGGGCGTGCGCCGGTTGCGGGGAGACCCCGTACCTACGGTTGCTCACCCAGCTCTACGGGGATCGCCTGGTGATGGCGAACGCCACGGGTTGCTCCTCGATCTACGGCGGCAACCTGCCTACTACCCCGTACACGACCAATGCCGACGGACGCGGCCCCGCGTGGAACAACTCGCTGTTCGAGGACAACGCCGAGTTTGGTCTCGGCATGCGTCTCGGCGTGGACTCCCAGGAGGAGCGTGTCCGGACGTTGCTCGAGCGCCTCGCTTCGGTGTTGCCCGCCCGGCTGCTCAGCGAGCTGCGCGCGCCTTGTGACCCCGATGCCGAGTCGATCGCAGAACGCCGCCAACTGGTGGCGGAGCTGACCCGCCGGCTTATGGAGCTGCCCGAGTCGGACGTGGACACCGACGATGTGGCGGAACTGCTGCGGTTGGCCGACCACCTGGTGCCACGTTCGGTGTGGATCGTCGGCGGTGACGGATGGGCCTACGACATCGGCTTCGGTGGGCTGGATCACGTACTGGCCTCCGACCGCAAGGTGAACGTGTTGGTCCTCGACACCGAGGTGTACTCCAACACCGGCGGTCAGGCATCCAAGGCCACCCCGATGGGGGCCGTGGCCAAGTATGCGTCCGCCGGCAAGGAGACTGGGAAGAAGGACCTCGGGCTGCTGGCGATGACCTACGGCCACGTCTACGTCGCAAGCGTCGCCATTCAGGCCCGCAACAACCAGACGGTCAAGGCATTGCTGGAGGCCGAAGCGCATCCCGGGCCGTCCCTGATCATCGCCCACAGCCCGTGCATCGCTCACGGATACGACCTGGCGCACTCACCCACCCAGCAGCGCCGCGCAATCGACAGCGGCGCCTGGCCGCTGTACCGGTTCGATCCCCGCCGGATCGCGGAGGGCGAGCCTCCGCTGAAGATCGACGCCGACCCGCTGTCGATACCCATGGACACCTACATGCGCGAAGAGGCCCGGTTCCGCATGGTAGAGCTGCGCGACCCGGAGCGCTTCAAACAGCTCGTGAACGCAGCGGAGGCGGGAGCTGCTGAGCGACACGCCCTGTATCAGCAGCTCGCTCAAATCAGGTTCCCGGTAACGGAGGGCCCAGCACAGGAGGACACCGATGGTTGAGCTGGGTTGTGACTGGCTTGGGCTGCGGCTGGCCAACCCGTTCGTGGTCGGTGCATCGCCGCTGTGCGACTCGGCGGACGACGCTGTCGCCCTGGTCGACGTGGGCGCAAGCGCGGTGGTGGTGCACTCGCTGTTCGAGGAGCAGCTGATCGCCGATCAGGTTTCTGCCAACCGGTACCTCGACTCCATGATCGACACCAACGCAGAAGCCCCGTCGTTTCTCCCCGAGACCGATGTCTTCTCCGGCAGCGCCAACCCCATGCTGCGCCACGTCCGGCGCCTGACCGAGGTACTCGACGTACCGGTGGTGGCCTCCCTCAACGGCGTCACCCCGGGAGGCTGGACCGGTTACGCCCGGGAACTCGCCGGTGCAGGGGCCGCTGCCATCGAGTTGAACCTGTACGACGTGGCCACCGACCTCGACGAGACCGGTGAGGACATTGAGGAGCGCCAACTGAGCGTCGTCGCCGATGTGGTCGGCGTGGTGGACGTACCGGTTTCGGTGAAGCTGTCACCGTTCTACGCGTCGGTGCCCAACTTCGTCACCCGCCTGGAAGCCGTCGGGGCTGCTGGCGTGGTGTTGTTCAACCGGTTCTACCAACCGGACCTCGACCTGGAGACACTCGACATCGCGCGGCACCTGGTGCTGTCCACCCCGGCCGAGCTCCCGATGCGACTACATGCCATGGCAATCCTGCACGGCCGAACCCAGCTGTCGCTCGCCGTCAGCGGTGGGGTCCACAGCGGAACGGATGCGGCGAAGGCGATCCTCTCGGGGGCGGACGCCGTCCAGCTCGTGTCGGTGCTGCTCAAAGGCGGCCCATCAGCGCTCGCGCGCATCGTCGACGAACTCGCGGGCTGGATGGATGCCCAGGGCTACCGCAACCTCGACGAGGCGAAGGGCGCGACGGCGATGGGCAACGTCGCCAATCCACACGAACTCCAACGGCTCAACTACGCCCAGCTGCTGCACAGCTGGTCGCTCTGACCCGGCCGCGCTCGGAGAAGAGCCCGGCGCTCAGGGAAGGACTGGCTTGAGCGTCAGGAGGGTGCCGTTGTGGTGCTTCGCTACCGCTTCCACGCTCTCGCGCTCACCGTGGGCGAGCACCGCCACGAGCACCTCTCCGGGTGCGAGCGGTGTCTCCCTGATGTCGCCATGGGCGGTGAACGCGTCGTCGACCGACGCGATGCCGAGAAACCCACCGAGCATCGCTCCGCCAACCCCGGTTGCCGGAGCGACGGCGAACATTCCCCCGATTCCCAGCGGGGCAAGTCCCGGTATGACCAAGGCTGTCAACGCCAGGCCTGCGAGCGCTCCCAGGGACGCGCCCTTCGCCAGGCGTTTGCCGAGGACAGCCTCCTCGTCACGTTCGAAGACGACCTGATCGGTGCCATCCACCGCAACGCCCAAGTGGTCGCTTCCCAAACCCAGGTCCTGCAGTTCAGCCACAGCGGCTGCGGCCTGGTCCCGATCCGGGAACACCGCGACGACGTGCTCGTGCTCGTATTTCTCGCACGCCACGGCGGGGGTCTTGGCCCGAGCTTGAAGCTCGTCGACGACCGACTGCAGTTCCGGAGTGACCGGTGCGCCGTCCTCGACGAGGAGCGTTCCAATCGGCTGTCCACCGGAGGATGCGATGGCAAAGACCGTGCCTTGGTGGTCGGTATCGGCGCCCCGGTCGCAGCGGTACGCCCCCGGTACCGCAACCTCGGCCGGATCGAACTGCTCGCCTGAACCCTGCGCCAACAGGTGCCCCCCGTCAACGGTCAGTTCCTCGGAAAAGCCGGTTGCTCCCAGCCACCGTTGCACCTGGCTCGCCTCGTCGTCCTTCATGGAACCTCCAAGCTCACGCGGAAATGGACCGCTTCTGTTCGCACCCGACCGTCCGACCATACCCGAGGCGCTGCCGGGGCGGGTCGGGTTCCAGAACGTGGTCGCCGGCGATGTAGATGAAGCTCCCTGGCGCACAAGTCAGCAGGTTGTCGGTGCGGTCGAGCGAAACGATCTATAACATCGGACGGGATGTTTCGAGGGCGGGTCTCGTGCACAGAGCCTCGGCCGCCTTGCCACCTCCTTGAGCGCTGGGCCCGAGGCCCGGAATGGAGATCATCCTGATGTCGACATTCCCCACCGGACCAACGGGGCGGATCCCATCAGATGTGCGCGTCGACATCTGATGAGCCACAACACGATCCCGCCTTCCTCCCGACCCGACCGGGTACCCAACCTCGTCGACTACGACGCCGAGCACTCCGCGTTCCGGTGGATCGACGCTGAGGCCCGCCTCGAAGGTCTCCCGGGAGGCGGCCTGAACATCGCCCACGAGGCGGTCGACCGCCACGCTGCGGGCCTCCTGGCCGACCGGGTGGCGTTGCGCTTCATCCATCGCGACGACACGGTGACCGACCTCACCTACGCCGAACTTGCCAAAGCCACCAGCCGGTTCGCAGAGGTGCTCGCCATGCTCGGCGTAGGCCGCGGCGAACGGGTCGTCACCCTCGCCGGCCGGGTTCCCGAGCTCTACACCGCTGCGCTCGGCACCCTCAAGGCAGGGGCGGTCTTCTGCCCCCTGTTCTCTGCCTTCGGGCCCGAGCCCATCCACCAGCGCCTCGCGAAGGGCAACGTCGCCGTGCTGGTGACCACCGCCTCGCTGTACCGCCGCAAGGTCGCAGCTCTGCGAGAACGGCTGCCCGAATTGCGCCACGTGCTGCTGATCGACGGCGACGGCGATCCGGACGCCGGGGTGCACAGCCTCGCCGAGCTGATGGCCCAAATGCCCGGCGAGGCACCCCCGGCCGACACCAGCGCCGAGGATCCGGCCCTGCTGCACTTCACCTCTGGATCCACCGGTCGGCCCAAGGGAGCGCTGCACGTGCATCGCGCCGTCGTCGCCCACCACGCCACCGGTGGCTACGCGCTCGATCTGCACCCGGACGACATCTTCTGGTGCACCGCCGACCCCGGGTGGGTCACCGGTACCTCCTACGGAATCATCGCCCCGCTGACCCATGGGGTGACGGTCATCGTCGATGAGGCCGATTTCAATGCCCGTCGCTGGTACCGCATCCTCGACGAGCAACGGGTGACCGTCTGGTACACCGCACCCACGGCCATCCGCATGCTCATGCGCGCCGGCAACGACCTGCCGGCCGAGGCGGACCTGTCCTCGCTTGCGATGGTGTCCTCGGTCGGCGAGCCGCTCAACCCGGAGGCTGTCGTGTGGGGCGCAGAAGTGCTCGGCCACACGATCCACGACAACTGGTGGCAGACCGAGACCGGCGGGATCATGGTTGCCAACTTCCCGGCATGCGAGGTGCGACCCGGGTCGATGGGTCGCCCGCTGCCGGGCATCGACGTGGCCATCGCGGCCGTGGACAGCAACAACGAACCCACCGTGAACGACGATGGCAGCCTGCGGCTCATCACCGAGCCGGGCGGTGAGGGCATGATCGCCATCGGTACCGGTTGGCCCTCGATGTTCCGTGCCTACCTGCACGAAGATGAGCGCTACACGCGTTCCTTCGTCGACGGGTGGTATCTCTCGGGCGATCTGGCCACCCGAGACATCGATGGATACCTGTGGTTCGTCGGCCGTGCCGACGACGTCATCAAGACCGCCGGGCATCTGATCGGACCCTTCGAGGTGGAATCCGCGCTCATGGAACACCCATCGGTCGTGGAAGCGGGTGTGATCGGCGTACCCGACGAGCTCGCCGGAAACATCGTCAAGGCATTCGTCACCCTCGCCCCCGGGGTCGAGTGGGACGACGACCTGCGCCTCGAGCTGATCGGCCACGCACGACGCCGCCTCGGCGCAGCGGTGGCCCCAAGAGAAATCGCCTGCGAACCGCACCTGCCCAAGACCCAATGCCGTTAACTTAGAACTACATGGGTGTAGTATCGGCGGATGGCTCGTGT
>NZ_DAOLGP010000040.1:0-33363 GCF_035329545.1 Candidatus Neomicrothrix sp. | reverse complement strand
GTGGAGCGAAGGTGTGGAGGTGTGCCGGTGAAATTCACCGGCACACCTCCACACCTGCCTAGAACTCGTCTTCGAGGGCGGTGATCTGGTCGACCCGGCGCTGATGGCGCCCGCCCTCGAACTCGGTGCCGAGGAACGTGGCCAGGATCTCCTCCGCTAGGCCGACTCCGACGACGCGGGCACCCATCGACAGCACGTTGGCGTCGTTGTGGGCCCGGGCCATGCGGGCGGTGTAGAGGTCGTTGCACAGCGCGGCGCGAACGCCGCGCACCTTGTTGGCCGCGAGCTGTTCGCCCTGACCGCTGCCGCCGAGCACGATGCCGAGTTCGGTCTCGCCGTCGCGCACGCTTCGGCCGACCGCCGCACAGAACGCCGGATAGTCGACGCTGGCGGTCGAGTCGGTGCCCAGGTCGACCACGTCGTGACCCTCGCCGGTCAACACGTCGATCAGGTGGGACTTGAGCTCGAAGCCGGCGTGGTCGGAGCCGATGGCGATGCGGGTCATGACCGCATCGTAGGACTACGGAGCGCGGCGCTGGACCGCCAGGGCGCTCAAGGCGGCGGCCGGGTGGGCCGAGGTGACCAGGTGTTCGCCGACCAGCACGGCGTGATAGCCGGCGTCGGCCAGCCGTCGTGCGTCTGCGGGGCCGGTCACCCCCGACTCGGCGATGGCGACAACGCCGTCGGGGATCGTCGCGGCCACCCGCACCGCACGGGCGGTGTCGACCTGAAACGTCACCAGGTCACGCTGGTTGACGCCGACGAGCGACGCCCCGGCTACCTCGACGGCGCGTTCGACCTCGGTCTCGTCGTGGGCCTCGACCAGCGCGGACAGGCCGACCTCGGTGGCCAGTGCTGCGAAGTCGGCCAGCTCGGCGTCGTCGAGCGCAGCAGCGATCAACAGCACGACGTCGGCCCCCATCAGCCGGGCATCGCACACGTCGGCCGGGGACACGGTGAAGTCCTTGCGCAGGATCGGGCCGGCGAAGCCCGACCGGGCGGCGGCCAGGTCGGCCGCCGAACCTCGAAAGAACGCCTCGTCGGTGAGCACCGACACCATCGCTGCGCCGGCTTCCCCGTAGGTGGCCGCCAAGCGCTTTGGGTCGAGGTTGGCGTGCAGCTCGCCCTTGGACGGGCTGGCCCGCTTCACCTCGGCGATCACCGCCAGCCGGTCGCCGGCGGTGAGGGCATCGGCGGCCGAAACGGTGGGCGCCATCGCCGTGGCCTGCTCGATCAGCCGGGAAAGCGAACGTGTGTCGTCGTCGGCGGCCCTTCGGTGCGCGGCGAGGATGTCGTCGAGGTAGGTGGCCACGTGGATCGTCCTGTCGTTCTGGTGAGCGGCGGGGTGCCTCAGCGGCGCGAGCCGGAATTCTCGGCCCGTGCGCCGGCCAGCATGGCCAACAACGGAACCAAAAGGAAAGCGACGCCGGCGAGGAAGCCGAAGACGACCGCCAGGCCGACCAACCGATCCTGGTGGGTGACGAAGCTGGTCAGCAGCGTGAGCACGGCGGCGAGGCCGAACCCGACCGGCACGAACTGCAGCAGCGGGTGGATGGCGGTGCCGGGCACGCCGGCGTCGGACTCCTCCCGCCAGCCGGTATCGTCGTCGTCGGGGTGCAGCGGTCGAAAGGGCCGCTGGGGTCGCGGCGGGGTGGCCGCACCGCTGCGTCCGGCGGAGAAACTGCCGCCCCCGCTGCTGGTGAGGGTGTCGTCGTAGTTGGCTCGCCGGTCCTCGTCGGAGAGCACCGCCCAGGCCGCGTTCAGCTCCCGCATCTTGGCCTCCCGCATCGCCCGCTCGGTTGGCGGTCCGACGTCGGGGTGGGACCTGCGCACCTGGGCCAGGTAGGCGCGACGCAGGGTGGTGGCGTCGTCGCCGGAGCGGGCGCCGATCGTCTCGTAAAGCGTCACCCCTCGATCGTACCGGCCGGTCCGGTCGCCACCCAGGCGCCGAGGGGTAGCGTGCGAGCTGGCAAGGCGACCTGAGGACGGAGTGAACTGAGTGTTCGTCAAGATCTGTGGCATCACCAACGAGGAGGACGCGCTGATGGCCGTGGCCCTGGGGGCCGACGCCCTGGGCTTCGTGTTCGCCCGGTCGTCCCGTCAGATCACCCCAGCAGCGGCCGCCGACATCATCAAGCGACTTCCCCCGGACATCCTGGCGGTGGGTGTGTTCCGGGACGAGGCCCCCGACCGTGTGGTCGACCTGGCCTTGCGGGCCGGATGCCGCGGCGTGCAACTGCACGGCCACGAGACCCCCGAGATGGCCGATCACATCCGGCCGAGCTTTCCGGTATTGATCGTCGCCATGGCGGCCGGGTCCTCGGCGCTGGGCCACTTCGATCGCTTCGGAGCCGACGCGCTGTTGCTCGACGGCCATGCCCCCGGTTCGGGCGAGGTGTTTGACTGGTCGCTCACCGAGGGCATGCCGTCCAACCGGCGGGTGATCCTGGCGGGCGGGCTGACCCCGGACAACGTGGCCGACGGCGTCTCGGTGGTACGGCCCTGGGGGGTGGACGTGTCGACCGGCGTGGAGCTGACGCCCGGTGTCAAAGACCCGCGCCTGGTGCGGGCGTTCATTCACGCCGCCCGCGATGCCGACGATCCTCTCGCCCGAGCCCAAGGCCCCGGCCCCTTCGACGGGTATGAGGACTAGGGCACCGATGACCTCCCGGGATGCGCTGGCCATCAGGATCGATCACACCCTGCTGACGCCGACAGCCTCGGCCGGCGAGGTCGAGGCCCTCGTCACCGAAGCCCTCGAGTTGGGGGTGGGGGCGGTATGTGTGTCGCCCTCGCGGGTGCGCCTGGTGACCGACCTCCTCGTCGGTGCGGGCGAGGCTCGACCGGCGGTCGCCTCAGTGGTGGGGTTCCCCTCCGGCGCCCACGTGGTGGCGATCAAGGCCGCCGAGGCGTCGGTGGCGGTGGCCGCCGGGGCCTCGGAGGTGGACGTCGTCGCCGACCTGGCTGCGGTCGCCGGGGGAGACCTTGAAGCCCTCGCTGTCGAAACCGAGGCCATCCGCGCTGCGATCGGTCCGGGGATCGTGCTCAAGGTGATCCTGGAGAGCGCCGCCATCCTGGCGCTCGGGGACCGGGGGAGTGGCCTGCTCACCGGCGCCTGTCGGACGGTCGCCGATGCCGGGGCCGACCTGGTGAAGACGTCGACCGGGTTTCATCCCGCCGGGGGAGCGACCACCGAGGCGGTGGCGCTGATGGCCGCTGCGGTCGCCGGTCGGGGATCGGGCTCGGTGGGGGTGAAGGCTTCGGGCGGCATCCGCAGCGCGGCCGACGCCTTGGCGATGGTCGACGCTGGTGCCACCCGTATCGGTGCCTCGGCCTCCCGGGCCATCCTTGAGGACCCCGTCTTCGCTTGAGACCCCCGGGGATCGATGCAGCGAGGAGGTCCCGGTCGCTGATACCGATTGACAAGGCGTCGTCGCGTCATTGTTGCTGACGTCGCAGCCAAATTCATCAGCCGCACGACATGCTCGCCCAGACCGGCACAAGATTTACTCACAGAGTGCACAAATCCGTGGTGTGATGACACCCCGGGGTCACCTGTTGAGTTCCCCCTTCAATATCGTCAAACTTCGGGATGCTCTCTACGCTTTGAAGGCGGACCCATGTTTGTTCGATTTCGAAATCTCCTTGCCCCGACCAGCGCCATGCTGGCGGCCGTGGGCCTCGCCGCTCTCTTAATTGCAGTCCCCGCCAGCGCCGCCCTGCGCAAATAACACGCGTGAAATCTGGTCGGCTTGCCGATCAGGGGAGCCACACAGTGTTCAAAGTCGCTGCGGTCGTGTTGGACGACCAGACCAGAGTCGAGCTGGAGGCGAGGGCGCGTTCCACGACGATGCCGGTCCGCGACGTGCAACGGGCCCGGATCATCTTGTTGTGTGCGGAGGGAGTGTCGATACGTCAGATCGTCCGGCCCGGTCGGCACCGGCGACGCGAGTTCGAGTACGGCCGTCACGGCACCGCGTCGTTGTTCGCCGCCATGGATGTGCATTCCGGTCAGGTCCTCGCGCAGCCGATCGACGTCAAGAACGACTCGATCAACTTCTGTGGGTTCCTGACCGAGATCGACCGGGTCGTGGACCCGAACCTGGAGATCCATGTGGTGTTGGACAACGGGTCGTCGCACCGTTCGAAGTACACTACCGCCTGGTTCGAAGCGCACCCCCGTTGGGTGGTGCACTTCACCCCGCCCCTGCCGGCTTCGGCGGCCGGGATCGCCGAGACGCCCGCCGCCGTCTGTCGCGACGGCGCCGCATGGAGCCGGCCGACCGTCCAACCCAGCGTGTGCGTTCGATCGTCGCCGGTGCGAAATTCGTTCCTGGGCTTCAAGGGATCATTCTTCGACACGGTGGCGAAGGGCGTGCATCGTGTCGTTCTTCGCCGATCCCATGGGCGAACGAACGCGGCGGTCGGGTAGAACTGTCGTCGGCGACTCCGTCGTCGAGCCCAACCGACGACGAGGAGTCCCGACACAGATGAGCGAACGACTACTGGTGATCGGTGGTGACGCCGCCGGGATGTCGGCTGCGTCCCGCGCTAAGCGACGGAAGCCGTCCCTCGACGTGGTGGCCTTCGAGCGGGGCGAGCACACGAGTTTCGCGGCCTGCGGCATTCCCTACGTGCTCGGCGGCGACGTCGACTCGATCGAGGACCTGGTCGCCCGCACGCCGGCGGAACACGCCGAGCACGGCATCGACGTGAAGATGGCCACCGAGGCGACCGAGATCGACATCAACGGTGCCCGGGTCAAAGTGCGCGAGCTGGAGACCGGGGCCGAGCGGTGGGAGGGTTACGACCAGTTGATGATCGGCACCGGCGCCACCCCGGTGCGCCCGCCGATCGACGGCATCGATGCCCCCCACGTGTACGGGGTGCAGCACCTGGATGCTGTGCCGCCGCTGCTCGCCGAGGCCGAGCGGGCCGAGGGCTGCCGGGTGGCCCTGATCGGTGCCGGGTACATCGGCGTCGAGCTGGCCGAGGCCTTCGCCAACCGGGGCGCCAAGGTGACGATGCTCGAGGCCGGCGACCAGGCCATCCTGCGGCTGCCCGCCGACCTGGCCGAGGACCTGCGCGCCGGCATCGAGGGCATCGGGGTCGAGCTCCGCACCGGCGCCGGCGTCAACACGATCGAAACCGACCGGGTGACGACCGACGACGGCGAGTATCCCGCCGACCTGGTCGTGCTCGGCCTCGGCGTGGCGCCGAACACCGACCTGGCCGTGCGGGCCGGATTGGAGACGGGCCCGAAGGACGGCATCGTCACCGACGACCGCCAACAAACCAGTGCCGAGGCCATCTTCGCCGCCGGCGACTGTTGCGTGGCCCGGCACCGCATCTCGGGCGAGCTGGCCTACGTGCCGTTGGGGACCACCGCCAACCGGCAGGGGCGGGTGGCGGGCACCAACCTGGGCGGCGGCGATGCCCGCTTCCCCGGCATCCTCGGCACGGCGGTGCTGAAGCTGTGCGGGGTGGAGATCGGGATGACCGGCCTCAACCTGGACGAGGCGATCGATGCCGGCTTCGACGCAGTCGCCACGACGATCACCTCGTCGACGACCGCCGGCTACTACCCGACCGCCGAGCAGGTGCGGGTGAACATGGTGGCCGAGCGGGGCACGGGCCGGCTGCTCGGCTGTTTCATCGTGGGGGGAGCCGGTTCGGCCAAGCGCATCGACACTGCGGCGACGGCGCTGTGGAACGAGATGACCGCCGAGCAGCTGGCCGACGTCGACCTCAGCTACGCCCCGCCGTTCTCGCCGGTGTTCGATCCGATCACGATCGCCGCCCGCGTGTTGGGCGAGAAGCTGTAGCCGAAACCGGCCCGGCCTCAGGGTGGGCGAGGGTGGATCGCAGCGCCACCTTGTCGATCTTTCCGGTGGCGTTCTGGGGCAGCGCAGCGACCAGCGCGATCCGTTTGGGCACCTTGAACGGAGCCATCGAGTTGCGGACGTAGGCGCGCAGCTCGTCGACGTCGGCGCTGCGACCGGGATGGGGCACGACGACGGCGGTCACCACCTCGCCCCAGCGGGCATCGGGGGTACCGACCACTGCCACCGCCTTCACCGCCGGGTGGGTCGCCAACACCAGCTCCACCTCGCGGGCCGACACGTTCTCACCGCCGGAGATCACCAGGTCTTTGAGCCGGTCGGTCACCCACAGCCGCCCGTCAGTATCGAGACGGCCCAGGTCGCCGGTGCGGAGCCAGCCGTCGGCGCCGAACGTGTCGGCGGACGCCTGGGGGCGGTTCCAATAGCCGGCGGCCACCTGCGGACCGGCCAGCTCGATCTGGCCGGCCTCGCCGGAGGCGACCTCAGTTGTTGCGTCCGGCTCGAGAGCCGCCGCCCGACCGGTGGGTGGCTCAGAGCCGGGGATCGGCGTGACACGAACGCGGGTGAGCGGGCCGGGGAAGCCGGCCGCCGACAGCAGGTGTGCTGTGCCGCCGAGGGCGCTGCGGTGGGCGGCGGCGTCGAGGAACACGGCGTTGCCCGAGGCCTCGGTCATGCCGTAGCCGCCGGAGAACTCGCACCCGAGACGGACCGACGCCTCGGTGAGCAGCTCGGGGGTGATCGCCGAGGCGCCGTACCCGACCGCCCGCAGGGTTCCCGCCGGCACCGAGGCGGTTGCGGGATCGTCGAGCAGCATCGCCAGCATGGTGGGCGCCAGGCTGGCCATCGTGGCGCCCCAGCGGCGGGTGAGGTCCCAGAACAGGCCGGCCTCGAAGCGCTCGGCCAGCACGACCGGGCGACGGGCCAGGTGCAGCGCCAACACGTTGTGGGCCGACACGTGACACAGCGGGAACGGGTACAGGTAGGTGTCGGTTGCGCCGACCGGGCGGCCGAACAGGGCGGTGGTGGCCCCGGCGAGCAGCGAGGCGTGGGTGAGCACGACGCCCTTGGGTGTGCCGGTGGTGCCCGAGGTGTGGATGATCCAGGCCGGGTCGTGCGGCGAGCGCGGCGGCCCGGCGGTGACCGACGGGCGGTAGCCGGGCCCGACACCCGTGGGGACCTCGACGAGCAGGTCGTCGATCTGCGGCAGATCCCAGCGGATGGGGCTGGAGCCTTGCGCGTTGAGGCGGGCGATCACCGGGTCGACCAGGTCGTCGGGGCCGATCACCAGGGCGACGTCGATGTCGTCGAGCACCTCGGCGATCTCGGCGGGGTGCAGGCGCTGGTTGGGCAGCGACAGCACCCGCCCGGCCCGAGGCACGGCGCTGAGCGCCAGGGCCACCGTCGGGTGGTTGTGGGCCAGCACCGCCACCCGGGCACCGGGGGCGACCTCGGTGCTCACTCGCGCGGCCAGCGCCAGCGAGGCCCGGTTCCACTCGGCGAACGTCCAGCCGGCGTCCCCGTAGGCGAGGGCCATCGTGTGGGGCGCATGGCGCGCTGCGGCGTCGAGCTCGTCGCCCAGCAGCACGGTCAGGCCCGCTCGGGCGCCGGGCCGGCGGGTCGGGAGTGGTCCCAGTCGGCCAGCAGCGTGCGCAGCGCCGTCAGCAGGCTGAGCGGCTGGTCGAGCATCAGGTGATGGCCGGCCTCGGGGATTTCGACCACCGGTGCCCGGCGGCCCAGTCGCTCGTACATGTAGGCGCCGATGTCGGGGGTGACCAGACCGTCCTCGGCCCGAAACAGCGCCACCCGGCAGCTCACCTGATCGAGCAGGTCCCGGGGCGCGGAGCGGGGCGGCACGAAGATCTCCGGGTCGAACTTCCACGTCCAACCGGCCAGGGTGACCGATCCGGCGTCGGCGCCTGAGTCGTCGGGGTGGAACGGGACGAGCGAGTGGCGGGCCACCCAGTCGAGCACCTCGGGCACGTAGTGGGCCTGTTCGGGCACGGTACGGAACCGGGCGACCGCATCCTCGTAGTCGTCGTACACCTTGCGGTTGGCGAACAGCTTGCCCACCCGGGAGGCCTCGACCTCGGGGTCGGGCCGGGACACCGGCGAGTCGAGGATGACGATGCCGGTCAGCTCGTCGCCGTGCCGGGCGGCGGTGGCGATCGAGACGAACCCGCCCATCGAGTGCCCGACAACGACCGGCTTGGGCGCCATGTCGGCGTCGTTGGCCACCGCCATCACCTCGTCGCACCAGGCGTCGAGGGTGTATTCGTCACGCCGGGCCGAGTCGCCGTGCCCGGACAGGTCGATGGCGGCCACCCGGTGATCGTCGGCCAGGAGCGGCACCAGAAAGCTCCACCAGTGAGCGTGGGCGGCGCCGCCGTGCACGAACACCAGGCCGGGCGCACCCGGCGGGCCCCAGGCCAGGTAGTGGATGTCCGCCCCGCCGGAGGAGACCCGGTGTTCGGTGGGAAGCGAGGTGGTGGCCCGTTCGAACCAGCGGGGCAGCGAGTCGGTCGTCACCCGCCCGACGATAGGGCGTGGCCGGCGCGCGCTGGGGCCCGAACCTCAGGGCTCGAAGGGGCCCCGGCCAAGTTGGTCGCGCACGGTGACGACGTCGGGGTTGGTCAGATGTCGGCGCTGCCAGTTGGCGCCGTCGACCACCAGGGAGTGGCCGGAGATGAAACGCCCGTACGGCGATGCCAGAAACGTGGCTGCCCACCCCAGCTCGCGGGGCTCACCAAGGCGCAGCGCGGGCTGGCTGCGGGCCCGGGCCTGGTTGCGGTCGAGGTTGGTACGGATGTCGGCGGTCATGTCCTCGTGGGGCATCAGGCCAGGAACCAGGCCGTTCACCTGGATGCCGTAGGGGCCCCATTCGACGGCGAGGGTCTCGACCAGGTTCTTCACCCCGGCCTTGGCGGCCGAGGAGTGGGCGAAGCCGGGGCCGCCGGTCCAGGCATACGACGCGCCGACGCAGACGATCGACCCCGGGGTGCCGGCGGCCAGGTGACGCCGACCGAACTCTCGGGAGCACAGGTAGGTGCCGTTGAGGGTGATGTCGACCACCGTGCGCCAGGCGTTGGGCGACAGGTCCTCGGCGGGGGAGGGGAAGTTGGCCGCCGCGTTGTTGACGAGCACGTCGGGCAGGCCGAACGCGTCGGTGGCCGCTTCGAAAGCGGCGCTCACCGCGTCGGCGTCGCGAATGTCGCAGCGGACAGTGAGCACCCGCCCGCCGAGCGGACCGAGGGCGGCCTCGGCGGCGGCGAGGTGATCGGGGTTGCGGCTGGCGACGACCAGGTCGGCACCGAGGCGGGCGAACTCGGCGGCGATGGCGGCGCCCAGGCCGGTGCCGCCGCCGGTGACGAACACGACCGAACCGTCGTAGGTGCCCGCCGGCAGCGCGGCGGCGCCCAGCGGGGGAGGTGTAGGGAGGCCGGACGGCATCTCGTTGGACGGCACGGCTCAGCTCCCGGTGTAGCGGGGCTGGCGGCCTTCGGCCCTGGCGGCGCGGAACTCGGCGAAGTCGTCGGATCGGTTGACGTAGGTCTGGCCGATCAACTCGTCCTCCATCGAGGCCCGCACCTGGGGTTCCGACATGCGGCCGATCACGCGCCGGGCCAGCTTCACGGTTGCCGCCGGGGCGGCGGCGATCCGCTCGGCCATCTCCCGGGCGGTGTCATCGAGTGCCTCGGGGGCGACCACGCGCGACACGATGCCGTGGGCCAGCGCCTCCTCGGCTTCGAGCACGCGCCCGGTGAGCACCAGGTCGCTTACCAGCCCGGGGCCGCAGATCTGAAACAGGCGGGCCACCCCGCCGGTGTCGGGGATCACCCCGTGGCCCACCTCGGGCAGCATGAACCGCGCCCCGGTGGCTGCGATCCGGATGTCGCACAGTAGCGCCCGCTGAAACGACCCACCCAGGGTCCAGCCGTGGCAGGCCACGATGACCGGGGCGTCCAGGTCGAAGAGCTGCTGGATGCCCCGATGGCCCCGGGTCATCAGCTCGTGGTGGCTCATCGAAGTTTGGTTGACGCCGATGGCGCTGACGTCGCGACCAGACGAGAACGACTTGCCGGTGCCCCGCCAGATGACCGCCCGTACGTCGGGGCGGCTGCGCAGCTCACCGAGGATCTCGAACAGCGCCAGGTCCATGTCGTCGTCGAAGGCGTTGTGCTTGTCCGGACGGTCGTTCGTGATCACGGCGATCGGGCCGTCGATGTCCAGTCGGACGTTGCTCATGAGGCATCCTCTTCGGGTTCGGTGCGGTAGTGGTAGCGGTAGGCCTCGGTGAACCCAAGCTTCCCGTAGACGCTGCGGCCGGTCTTGTTGGACTCCTCCACCTGCAGGTAGGCCAGCCGGCAGCCGGCCCGGGTGCCCCAGGCGGCCAGCTCGGAGAGCACGGCGGCTGCCAGCCCCCGCCGCCGCCGAGCGGTTCGGGTCCACATCGAGAACACCCCCAGCCATGGGCCGTCGACGATGCCGGCACCGACCGCCTGGGTCTCGACGTCACCCTCCGGGTTGTCGTCGGGCTCCAGGGCGGCGGCAAATCGCCGGCGTCCCAGGGCGAGCGGTGCGCCAGGTTTTGGAAGGTCGCGCTGCAAGGTCCCCAGCCCGGGCTCGACGATCGGTGAGCGTTCGGCGGCGCCGTACATGATCGCCAGGTCCGCCTCGGCGGTGTCGCCGGCGAGGTCGTCGAAGCCGACCAACCACGATGGAAACGGCCGATGGTGCGACACCAGCGGAACCTTGGCCCGACGTTCGCAGCGGTTGCGGATCTCGCGCAGGTCGCCCACCATGACCACGGTGGGCGCCTCGATCTGCCAACCCCGTTCGGCCAGCGCTTCATCCAGACCCTCGGGGTCGCTGAGCGGCGAGACGATCACCCGGGCGGGCAGTTCGAGTTGGGCGTAGCGCTCCCGCACGATGCGCAGGGCGTCGTCGATCTCGAGGCCGGGGAGGCCGTGCGTGTCGACCGAGTTGGCCCGCCGTCGGCCGCCGCCGGCAACGCGCATGCTCCAGCCGCCCAGCGCCTCGATCGGGACCTTGGCGAACGCCCGCCCGGCCACATCGCTCAGCTGCTCCACCTCGGCGGGGCTGGCGGGTGAGGGAACGTGGACCTCCGGTCGCACGGTGGCCAGCTTCAGCTGACCGATGCCCCGCACCTCACGGGCGAGGCGCAACGGAGACCAGGCGAACCCGGTGGTGCTGCCCGGTTCGGAGGGCAGCTTGGCCGCCTCATCCGCGTCCGTGTCGCCCGTCGCGCCCTCGGCGGCATCGTCCGGCTCGGGTTCGGGGGCCAGGTCGGCGGGTGCCAGCACCGTGCCCGGGTTGGCGAGGGAGGCCAGGCGGTGGGCCAGGTTGACCGCCGGGCCGATCAGATCGCCGTCCTGGTCGATCGCCGGTCCGGAGGCAAACCCGGCACGAAGCGTGGTGAGCGATTCGTCGACGTCGCACAGGTCGATCAGGCGCCAGGCGATGGCGGCGGCACACTCGACGTTGGGGGCGGCAAACATCACCTCGTCGCCGATCATCTTGATGACGCGTCCCCCCAGCGCCGAGACCGTGTCGTAGGCCAGGTCGTCGAAGCGATCCATGGCCGCCGCCAGCTCGGCCTCGTTCAGCTGCTCGGTCAGCTCGGTGAACTCGACCAGGTCGGCGAATCCGACCACCGCCGTGTGGGTGTCGGCCTCCTCGGTCCCCACCGCCAGCACGGCGCGCTGGGCGGCGGAGGCCAGGTGTCGGCGCCAGACCAGGCCCAGGGTCTGGTCGAGCATCGGCAGGGTGATCTTGACCGCGTCCACCAGCTGGGCCAGGTCCAGGTCGTCGATCGTCGACCCTTCGGCGCTCAGGCGGCCCTCGACGGTCAGCGCCTCGACGAAGGCGGCCACGGCGGCCGATGACACCCGGGCCATCGATGAGCCGAGCACCCGGTTGAGCGCCAGCTGTCGTTCCAGGTCGATGGCACCCGCATCGATGGCGGTCTTGATCACCTCGACGATCGCCAGGTCGTCCTCGGAGAACGCCGCCTCGCCAGATGGAAGGTCGGGAAACCCCAGGGACCGTCGCATGCGGAGCAGGATCGGGGCCGGGACTTCGGTCTTGGCGGCGAACTGTTCGACGGTCCAACGGGGCGGATGGATGCCCAGCATCGACGTGACCAGCTGGGCCATCGCTTCGGGATGCTCGGCGGCCGCATCGGCGGCGCGACCGTGCAGCCGGCGGCCGGCCTCGGGCACCGGAACCGGGGGCAGCCTGGGCAGGGCCTCGCCGGCGGCCGGTGCCACCGGGCCGGGGTCCGCCAAGACGATCCGGGGTTCCGTTCCGCCGGGGCCGATCGCGTCGTCGTCGCTGGTCGAAGGAGTGCTGATGGTTCCTATCTTGGACGCTGCGGGGTGGTGCGCGCAGCCGTTTGGGCGAGCGCCACCCGTTTTCACGGCCGGGCCGTCCATACGGTGGTCCTCAATCGCCGGCCCGATCCCGGCGGTCGAGCACGGAACTACGGTGCGGGGGTGGCCAAGCTCCGCTTCTTCTTCGGCACGATGGGCTCGGGCAAGAGCACCCAGGCGCTCCAGATCCACCACAACCTTCGGTCCCGCAGGCTGACCGGGGTGCTCGCCACCAAGCTGGACCGGTCCGGTGGGCAGGTGTCATCGCGGCTGGGGGTGGCCGCCGAGGCGCTGGAGGTGACCGACACGATGAACCTGGTCGAACTTCTGGCCCCCGACGCGCCCGGCCCGGATGCCGCCGCCGCTCGCCGTCAGGCCGCCGGCCCGGTGACCTATGTGGTCGCCGACGAGGCTCAGTTCTACGCCGAGGCCCAGGTGGAACAGCTTGCCGAACTGGTCGACCTTCACGGCGTGGAGGTCTATGCCTTTGGATTGTTGACCAGCTTTCAGGGTCGCCTGTTTCCGGCGACGGCGCGGTGGCTGGAGCTGGCCGATGAGCGTTCCGAGCTGCAGGTTGAGGCCCGGTGCTGGTGCGGGTCGCGGGCCACCCACAATGCCCGGCTCATCGACGGAGCCCAGACCTTCGATGGTGACCTGCTCGTCGTCGGCGACACCCCGCCATCGGGGCCCGACCCCCAGACCGCCATGGAGCTCGACGAGCGACGGGTGACCTATGAGCTGTTGTGTCGGGCCCATTGGGCGGCGCGTCAACCAACCCCCGAGAGCGCCGGCCACACGGCCGCCGAAGGCGAGCAGACATGACCGAACCGCAGGCGTCCACCGAGCACCCGAACCCATGGCGCCCCGGCCCTCCCGACCCCTGGGATGCCCACGCCGCATGGTGGCAGGACGAGTTCACCGAGGGTGCGGACCCGGAGTACGTCGAGCAGATCCTGCCGCTGATCGCCTCCCGGCTGCCCGCCGAGGGCCGGGTGCTCGACGTCGGCTGCGGCGAGGGCCAGGTGACCCGCCTGGCGGTGGAGCACGGCCTGTGCGCGGTTGGCCTGGACCCGGCGGGTGCCCAGATCGACGAGGCGGAACGACGCCGCCGTGCGGGAGCGGGCGACGTGCCCGCACGCGCCGCCTACGCGCGGGGCAGCCTGCTCGACCTGCCGGTCGGTGACGCCACGGTCGACTTCGTCGTGGCATCGCTGGTCTTCGAACACGTCGGCGACTACCGGCGGGGCCTGGCCGAGGCCGCCCGGGTGCTCGTGCCGGGGGGCCGGTTCTTATTGTTGTTAAATCACCCGCTGCTCCAGACCCCCGACTCGGGTTGGATCGACGACCACGTGCTCGACCCGCCCGAGCAGTACTGGCGCATCGGGCCGTACCTGAGCGAGGTCATCAACGTCGAGGAGGTGCAGCCCGGGATCCACATCACGTTCCACCATCGGCCGCTGTCGTCGTATCTCAACTCGGCGATTTCCGTTGGGCTCAGCCTGGATCGCATGGACGAGCCGGCGCCGCCGCCCGGGTTTATCGCTCGCGCCCCCGAATACGCCGAGGTGGTGGAGATCCCCCGCCTGATGGCGCTGCAGTTCACGCGCACGTCGTCACTCCACTCAATCGGGCAACCGCCGCCCGACCAGGCGCAGTAGCGTGGCCGCCGTGGCACAGTTCGTGGTCGTCGCAGGCATGTCGGGCGCGGGGCGAACCCAGGTCGGGCACATCCTCGAGGACCTGGGCTGGTTCGTGATCGACAACCTGCCGCCGTCGCTGGTGCCCAAAGTGGCGGAGCTTGCCCAGGTGCCGGGCAGCGACCTCGACCGCATCGCGCTGGTCGTGGGCCCCACCGCTGAGAAGGCCCGTCTGCTCGATGCGGTCGCCGGGCTTCGCTCCCACGGCGCCGACGTCCAATTGATGTTTCTCGAAGCCGACACCGAGACGCTGGTCCGTCGCTACGAGAGCACCCGGAGGCGACACCCGCAGGGCACCGACGGCGGGCTGCACGAGGCGATCGAGGCCGAGCGGGCCGAGCTGAACCCGGTCAAGGACGCCTCGGACGCGGTGATCGACACGACCGGGCTGAGCGTGCACGACCTGCGCCGCCGCCTGGGAGACGGCTACGCCCCCGAGCAGGGCGAGCCCAGGGTGCTGGTCAGCGTGGAGTCCTTCGCCTACCCGAAGGGCGTGCCCAACGACGCCGACCTGGTCGTCGACTGCCGGTTTCTTCCCAACCCCCACTGGAACGAGGAGCTGCGCGAGCACGACGGCCGGGAGAGTTCCGTGCAGCAGTGGCTCACCGAACAGCCGATCACCGACGTGGCCTACGAGCAGCTGCGTGCCTTCCTGGCCACCGCCATCCCCGGCTATCTGCATGAGGGCCGGGCCTACCTCAACCTGGCCCTCGGGTGCACCGGCGGCAAGCACCGCTCGGTGGCGATGGCCGAGCGCTTCGCCGGCTGGTTGCGCAGCGAGGGCTACACCGTCCGGCTCCGCCACCGAGAACTGGACGGTTGATCGTGACCTGGGACCGCGACCTCTGCGGAGCGCCGGTCGCCATGGGAGCGGGGTAGCTCCAATGGCCTGCAACGTGGTGGCGATCGGTGGAGGGCACGGCCTGTCTGCGACCCTCCGGGCCGTCCGGCGCTACGCGGATGACATCTGCGGCGTTGTGACCGTCGGCGATGACGGGGGTTCCACCGGCCGTCTGCGACGGGCGGGCTGGGACGTGGTGCCCGGCGACCTGCGCAAGAGCCTGGTCGCCCTCGCCCCGCCGGAATCGTTGCTGGCCGCCGGGTTGGAGCACCGCTTCGAGGCCGGCGAGGTGGCGGGCCACACTGCCGGCAACCTGTTGCTCGGTGCGATGATGCGCGAGTGCGGCGGCGACCTGATCGCTGTGCTCGACGCGTTGGGCGAGGCCCTCGGCACGGTGGGCCGGGTGCTGCCGGCTGCGGTCAATCCGGTGACCCTGCTCGGCGAGACCTCGGAGGGCTGGGTGCGGGGCCAGGTCGAGGTGGCCTCGACGACCAACCTGGTGCGGTTGGGCTTCGAACCGGCGGATCCGATGGTGCCCGGCGACGCGGTCGACGCCATCGTCGCGGCCGACCAGGTGATCCTCGGACCCGGCAGCCTGTACACCTCGGTGTTGGCGGCGGCGGCCGTGCCCGGCATCCGTCGAGCCGTCGCCCGCTCGACCGCACAGGTCGTCTATGTGGCCAACCTGGCCGCCCAGGAGCCCGAGAGCGAGGGATATGACGTCTCCGATCACGTTGCCGCGCTCGCCGTGCACGGGCTTACCCCCGACGCCGTGCTCTACGACCCGGACCGCTTGGCAGGCGTCGACGGGGTGAGCACCGCGGTGGGCGAGCAACTGACCGAGGCCAACCCGTGGGTCCACGATGCCGAGCGCTTGGCCGAGGCCCTCGCCGGGCTGGCCGGCGTCCCGCTTTGGTCCGAACGGGAGCAGGCCGCAAACGACTGAACTGGCGGCGGCGGCGCTGATCTGGTGCCATAGGCGGGAGGTCGAACCCGTCACCCGACCTTTTCGAGCGGCGAGATCGCCGCCCGACCACTCCGGCACGGCGCCGGGGCACACACCTTCGACGAGGGGATACACATGACAGTTCGAGTAGGCATCAATGGATTCGGGCGCATCGGAAGGAACTTCTTCCGGGCCGCCAAGGCGTCGGGCGCCGACATCGATTTCGTGGCCGTCAACGACCTGGGGTCGCTCGACATCATGGCCGGGCTGCTCCAGCGCGACTCGGTGCACGGCCGCTACCCCGGCACCGTCTCGGTGACCGACGACGGTCTCGACGTCGACGGCGACGTCCTGAAGGTGCTGTCGACCCGCAACCCGGCCGAGCTGCCGTGGGGCGACCTCGGCGTCGACGTCGTGATCGAGTCGACCGGCTTCTTCGCCACCCGTGAGGCTGCCGCAGCCCACCTGGAGGGCGGCGCCCCCCGGGTGATCGTCTCGGCCCCGGCCAGCGGCGCCGACGCCACGTTCGTGGTTGGCGTCAACGACGACACCTATGACCCGGCCAAGCACACGGTCGTGTCCAACGCCAGCTGCACCACCAACTGCTTCGTGCCGATGGTGAAGGTGCTCGACGACGCCTTTGGTGTCGAGCACGGACTGATGACGACCACCCACGCCTACACCGGAGACCAGTCGGTGGTCGACGGCCCCCACTCCGACCCCCGCCGCGCCCGCGCCGCTGCGGTCAACATCATCCCCACCTCCACCGGCGCTGCCCGGGCGACCGGCCTAGTGCTGTCCGCCATGGAGGGCAAGCTGGACGGAACCTCGCTGCGGGTGCCGATCCCCACCGGCTCAGTCACCGACTTCGTTGCCGTCGTTGGCCGCGAGGTCACCGTTGACGAGGTCAATGCCGCGTTCGAGGCGGCCGCCACCGACGGACGGATGTCCAAGGTGCTCGACTACTCCACCGAGCCGCTGGTGTCCTCCGACATCGTCGGCACCGCAGCCAGCTGCACGTTTGACTCCGGCCTGACGATGACCCAGGGCAGCCTGGTGAAGGTGCTTGGCTGGTACGACAACGAGTGGGGCTACTCCAACCGGCTCGTCGACCTGGCCGCCATCGTCGGCGCAGCGGGCTGAGCCGACGTGCTTTTCGGCGTCCCGGTTCTTGAGGATCTCCCCTCGGTCGACGGCCGTTCCGTCTTGGTGCGCTGCGACTTCAACGTGCCGCTGCGCGACGGTGAGATCGCCGATGACCACCGCATCCGTGCGGCGTTGCCCACCCTGGAGTGGTTGACGTCGCGCGGGGCCAAGGTGACCGCGGTGACCCACCTGGGACGCCCGAAAGGCACGCCCGACCCGGCCTTCGACGTGGCGCCGGTGCGCCGCCGCCTGGCCGAGTTGGCGCCAGGGGTGACGCTCGGGGAGAACCTGCGGTTTTCCCCGGGGGAGACCGCCAACGATCCCGACTTCGTCGACGAGTTGATGGCGGGGCACGACCTGTACGTCAACGACGCGTTCGGGGCGTCGCACCGCGCGCACGCCTCGATCGTCGGGCCCCCCAGCCGGGTGCCGTCGGCGGCCGGGCTGCTGCTCGCCCGCGAGGTGGAGGTGTTGCTCGGCCTGCGCAGCCATCCACGCCGTCCGTTCGTGGCGATCACCGGTGGCGCCAAGGTGTCGGACAAGCTCGGGGTCATCCGGGCGCTGCTGGGCGTGGCCGATCAGATCCTGATCGGCGGCGGCATGTGTTTCACGTTCTTCGCTGCGCTCGGCCACTCGGTCGGATCGTCCCTGCTCGAGCCGGACCGCATCGACGATTGCAAGGCCTTGCTCGACGAGTTCGGCGACCGGCTGGTGCTGCCCTCCGACGTGGTGGCCATGGGCCCCGGGGGCAAGATCGGTGACCCAGAGGCCGGCGGTGAGGTGCGCAACATGGGCCGTTCGGTGCCCGATGGCTGGATGGGCCTCGATATCGGTCCCGGCTCGGCCGCCGAGTTTGCCGACCACGTGCTCGAAGCGTCCACCGTGTTGTGGAACGGCCCGATGGGGGTCTTCGAGGACCCCCGCTTCGAGGCGGGCACCCGTTCGGTCGCCCAAGCGGTGGCCGACTGCCGGGGCTTCACCGTCATCGGCGGGGGCGACTCCGCAGCGGCGATCGCCCAGTTCGGTTTTGAGGATCAGGTCGATCACATCTCCACCGGCGGCGGCGCCAGCCTGGAACTGATCGAGCGGGGCGACCTGCCCGGCGTCGAAGCCTTGCGGCGGGCACCCAACGCCGTCGAGGCAGACGAGTCCGACGAGTTCAACGAGTAGCGAACAGCGATTGAGAAAGAAGGACGCACGATGACCGAGCGCACGCCACTGATCAGCGGCAACTGGAAGATGCACCACAACCACTTCGAGGCCATCCAGGTGACCCAGAAGCTGCACTACCGGTTGGGTGAACACGATTACTCCAAGGTGGGCGTGTCGATCCACCCGCCGTTCACCGACATCCGTTCGGTGCAGACGGTGATCGGTGCCGACAGGATGAAGATCCTGCTCGGCGCCCAGAACTGCCACGCCGAGGAGAAGGGTGCGTTCACCGGCGAGGTGTCGGCTCCGATGCTGGCCAAGCTGGAGGTCAGCCTGGTGATCGTCGGGCACAGCGAGCGCCGTCAGCTCTTCGGCGAGACCGACGAGGTGGTCAACGCCAAGGTGAAGGCGGTGCTGGCCGCCGGCATGACCCCGATCCTGTGCTGCGGCGAGACGCTCGAAGAGCGGGAGGCCGGCGAGGCCGAGACCAAGGTGGCCACCCAGGTGCGCGCCGGTTTGGACGGGGTGGCCGCCGATGCGGTGGCGTCGATGGTGATCGCATACGAGCCGATCTGGGCGATCGGCACCGGGCGCACCGCCACGTCCGAGGATGCCCAGGCCATGTGCGCCACGGTGCGCTCGGTCGTCGGCGAGACGGCTGGAGCGGCTGCCGCCGACGGTGTCCGCATCCAGTACGGCGGGTCGGTGAAGCCAGGCAACATCGCCGAGCTGATGGGCCAAGCCGACATCGACGGCGCCCTCGTCGGCGGGGCCAGCCTCGACCCCGACGACTTCGCGTCGATCTGCTCCTACCAGGATTGAGCACGGCTGAGCACGGCTGAGCACGGCTGAGCACGGCCACCACCCGGCTGCGCAACGCCACCACCCGCAACTCGGGAGCCCAGAGCGCGCTCTGGCGGTGCTGTGCGGCTCCCGGGTTGGCAGCGTGGCGAGTTCGTGTCGGGTCGTCGGGGCGCTAGCATCGACGGTCGCGCAGCTCGCTTCAACGTCTTTGAGGCCCATGCCCGGCCGCATCAAATCGTCCCCTCGGAGTTTCCATGCAAATCCTTGCCACCATCACCCAGGTGCTGTTGTCCCTGGGCCTGATCGTCTTGGTGCTGGTGCACTCGGGTAAAGGCGGCGGCCTCTCCGACATGTTCGGTGGGGGCATGGGCTCGGCGGCCGCCGGATCGACGGTGATGGAGAAGAACCTCGACCGCATCACCGTCGTGCTGGCGGTGGCGTTTACGTTCAACACGCTGATCCTCGCCTTCATCATGAACACCTGAGCGGCAGGCCCCCGGGTAGCGCATGTGCGTCCCCCTCGGTGGTCTCCCGTAGTATGGGGGCTGTGATGGCAACCCGGATCGAGCGTCGCCTGCGGGCGAACCAGGAGAAACTCCGCCAGTTCCACGAGGATCTGTCGGTCGTGTCGGAGCAGCTGCAGGCGGTGAACGAGGTGGCCGATGATGCCGAGCTGCGCTCGATCGTGTCGGAGACGCCGCTGGCCGACTCGGAGGCCGACGACGCGGTTCGTCAGCGGGACGCACTCGCACGGGAGCGCGATCATCTCGTCGGACGCATCGCCAAGCTGGAGGGCGAACAGGATCGGCTGCTCGAGGACCTGACCGAACGTCAGTACAGGCGTTGACCGGTGACGCGGTGAGCGCCCGGATCCTGATCGCCGAGGATGAGGTCATCATCCGGATGGATCTGGCCGAGATGCTGGTGGCCGAGGGCTACGACGTGATCGAGCAGGTGGGACGCGGCGACCTGGCGGTCGAACGCACCCGGGAGCTGGCGCCCGACCTGTGCATACTCGACGTCAAGATGCCTGGACTCGACGGCCTGGCCGCAGCCCGCATCGTGGTCGAGGAGGATCTGGCGGCCGTCGTGATCCTCACCTCGTTCTCGCAGCGGGAGCTGATCGGCGAGGCGGTCGACGTCGGCGTGGGGGCCTACGTCGTCAAGCCGTTCCAGGCCAGCGACCTGGTGCCGGCGATCGAGGTGGCGCTGGCCGGGCGGGCCCAGCTGCAGGCGCTGGCGGGCCGTGCCGATGAGGCCGAACAGCGACTTGAGCAACGCAAGGTGATCGATCGGGCCAAGGGGACCCTGATGGACGCCTACGGCATGGGCGAGCATGAGGCGTTCCGCTTCCTGCAGACGACGGCGATGTCGGCCCGTTCGACGATGGCCGAGGTGGCCACCCGCATCGTCGATGGAACGCTGCGCCCGAACGCCGACGCGAGCACCGACTGAGCGAACGGCTTCGGGCGTTCCAATAGGGTTGCGGGAATGCCCTCCGTGATGCTCGTCGACGGGAACTCCCTCACCTATCGAGCGTTCTTCGCGCTGCCCACCGACCTGGCCACCGCGTCCGGGCAGGTGACCAACGCGGTGTACGGCTTCACATCCATGCTGGTGAACCTGGTGCGGGACCACCGGCCCGATCGCATCGTCGTCACCTTCGATCTGCCCGAGCCCACCTTTCGGCATCGTGCGGTCGAGACCTACAAGGCCAACCGCGACGCCACACCCGACCTGCTCGTCCAGCAGATGGAGCTGGTGCGACGGGTCGTTGACACGTTGGCGCTTCCCGTGGTCGAGGCGCCCGGGTTTGAGGCCGACGATGTGATCGCCACCCTGGCCGAACGGGCCAAGGCGAACGGTGAGGACGTCATCATCGTCACCGGCGACCGAGACAGCTACCAGCTGGTCGAGGACCCCCACGTGCGCGTGCTGTACAACCGCCGCGGCGTGTCGGACTACGTGCTCTACGACGAGGCCGGCATCGCGGAGCGCACCGGCGTGAAGCCGTCGGACTACGTGTTCTACGCCGCCCTGCGGGGCGATCCGTCGGACAACCTGCCCGGCGTCCCCGGGGTGGGGGAGAAGACGGCCGCCAAGCTGGTGAACAAGTACCACACGGCCGATGAGCTGTTCGCCCATGCAGCCGACCAGACCCCCAAGCTGGCCGCCTCCCTCGAAGCCAACGAGGACCAGGTGCGCATGAACGAGCAGATGATGGCGCTGGTGCGCGACGTCGACCTGCCCGAGGACGTCACGTCGCTTCGGGTCGGCAGCATCGATGCCGACGCGGTGGCCGAGCTGTTCGGTTTTCTCGAGTTCTCCAGCCTGCAGGACCGCTTCTCCGAAGCGTTCGGCGCCTTTCTGACCGCTCCGCTGGCCGACGGTGACGCACGGGTGCTCGAGGCGGAGCTGGTCGTGCCCACCACGGGCGCCGAGGCTCGGGCCGCGCTCAACAAGGCGAGAAGCTCGGCGGTCGACGGTCTGGTCGCCCTGGCGGCGGACTGGGCGGGCGAGCCCGGCCGATCACCGCTGACCGGGCTGGCGGTCGTCCTCGATGCTTCCGAGGGCGAGGTGGCGTGGTTCCCCGAGCCCGCCACCGGGGTGTTGGCGCTGAGTGACGACGAGGTGGTCGGGCTGCTCGACGGCTCGGTGGGTCTGGTCGCCCATGACGCCAAGCCGCTGCTGCGGTCGCTCTTCGGCCTCGAGGTGGAGGTGTCCAGCCTGGCTCTCGACACCAAGCTGGCCGCCTACCTTCTCGATCCGGCCGACCCCCGCTACGACCTGGCGGAGCTGCTGGCCAAATACGCCGGGGCGGAGATGGCCGGCGAGGAGGGCACCCCGCCGGGCCAACTCGACCTGGGTGACGGCGATGGCGACGGTCGCGACCGGGTGACCGCCCGTCGCGCCCTGGCCACCGCTGCGCTGGCTGCGCCGATGCGCGAGGCGCTCGAGGCTCGCGGCCTCACCAAGCTGAACGACGAGGTCGAGGTGCCCCTCGTGCGGGTGCTGGCCCGGATGGAGGACCTGGGCATCGGGGTCGATCGTGACGAGCTGCAGGCCTTGGCCGATCGCCTGGTCGCCGAGGTGGCCGAGGAACGGGAGGCGATCGTGGCGTCCGCCGGCCGCGAGTTCAACGTCAACTCCACCCCGCAGCTGCGGGAGGTGCTCTTCGACGAGCTGGGTCTCACCCCGCAGAAGAAGACGAAAACCGGCTACTCGACCGACGCCGCCACCCTGGAGAAGCTGCGCGGCGAACATCCGATCATCGAGCACCTGTTGCGCTACCGGGAGGTCGAGAAGCTGCGTTCGACCTATGGGGAGGGGTTGCTGGCCGAGGTGGCGGTCGACGGCCGCATCCATGCCACGTTCAACCAGACGGTCGCTCGCACCGGGCGTCTGAGCTCGGACCAGCCCAACCTGCACAACATTCCGGTGCGCTCCGAAGAGGGCCGCCTGTTTCGCCAGGTATTTGTTCCTGCCCCCGGGTATCGGCTGTGCGTCGCCGACTACAACCAGATCGAGTTGCGCTGCATCGCTCACCTGTCGAAGGACCCTGGGCTGGTCGGTGCGTTCACCGCCGGCGAGGACATCCACGCCCAGACCGCCGCCCGCATCTTCGAGGTCGAACCCGACAAGGTGACGACTGCTCAGCGCTCGACCTCCAAGATGGTCAGCTATGGGTTGGCCTACGGCATGGAGGCCTACGGCCTGGGCCAGCGGCTGTCGATCCCCACCGGCGAGGCCCAGGTGATCCTCGACGCCTACTTCGAGGGTTTCCCCAACGTGCGGGCCTACATGGAGGGCGCGGTGGCCGAGGCGAGGGAGAAGGGCTACACCGAAACCCTGCTCGGGCGCCGCCGGCAGATCCCCGAGCTGGCCTCGCGGGTGCGGGCGGTGCGCCAGGCGGGCGAACGCCAGGCGATGAACGCCGGCATCCAGGGCCTGGCCGCCGACATCTTCAAGATTGCCCTCGTCCGCCTTGACGAGGCGCTCGAGGAGCGGGGCGGCACGTCACGGCTGATCCTCCAGGTGCACGACGAGGTGGTGCTCGAGGTGCCGCCGGCCGACGAGGTCGAGATGAGCGAGGTGGTGCTCGACGCCATGTCCGGGGCCTTCGACCTGGCCGTCCCCCTCGAGGTCAACCTGGCCTTCGGCGACACCTGGGCCGGCGCCAAGTCCTAATCACCGCCAATTCCCGGTACTCGGGAGTGCACACCGCCGTCTGAGCGCGTTCCTGACTCCCGAGTTCGGTTGGAAGGGGCAGTGCCGGTTGATGAAGACCTGCGGTCACAGTTGATGAGGTAGGCCCCGGACCTTCGGTGGTATTCTTTGCGGTCCGTCTATCCATCAACCCCAAGGCTGTATTTCGTGTCCGACCCGACCCCGACCCCCTCCGAGACCTCCGCTACCAGCGAGGTTTCGGAGGCCAGTGCCGACGCAACCGCGTCGGCGGCCACCGCTACCCAGGAAGCTTCTGACGAATTCGTCTCAGCGGTAGGCCCCCCCAGCGGCATCCGCGACGCCGACGACCCGATCGTGCTCGACGACGTTGGCGATGCCCTCGACGAGATGTACGGCTCCTCGATGGTGGAAGTCGAAGACGGCATGATGGTCACCGGGTCGGTCGTTCGCATCGACCGCGACGAGGTCCTCCTCGACATCGGCTACAAGTCCGAAGGCGTCATCCCCGTCAACGAGTTGTCGATCCGTAACGACATCGACCCCTCCGAGGTCGTGTCGCCGGGTGAGCAGATCGAAGCCCTCGTCGTCCAGAAGGAAGACAAGGACGGCCGCCTGATCCTGTCCAAGAAGCGTGCCCAGTACGAGCGCGCTTGGGGCACGATCGAAGAGATCAAGGAAGGCTCCGGCGTCGTCACCGGCCCGGTCATCGAGGTCGTCAAGGGCGGCCTGATCATCGACATCGGCCTGCGCGGCTTCCTGCCCGCATCGCTGGTCGAGTTGCGCCGGGTGCGCGACCTGGCCCCGTACCTCGGGCGTGACCTCGAGGCGAAGATCATCGAGCTCGACCGCAACCGCAACAACGTGGTGCTGTCCCGCCGTGCCTACCTGGAAGAGACCCAGAAGGAACAGCGCGACGAGTTCCTGGCCAACCTGGCCCCGGGCGAGCGCCGCAAGGGCGTCGTGTCCTCGGTGGTCAACTTCGGTGCGTTCGTCGACCTGGGCGGTATGGACGGGCTGATCCACGTGTCCGAGCTGTCCTGGAAGCACGTCGATCACCCCAGCTCCGTCGTCACCGTCGGCGACGAGGTGGACGTCGAGGTGTTGGAGGTCGACACCGACCGCGAGCGCATCTCGCTGTCGCTCAAGGCCACCCAGCAGGATCCGTGGCAGGAGTTCGCTTCCGCCCACCAGGTTGGGGAGCTGGTCTACGGCCGGGTCACCAAGCTGGTGCCGTTCGGTTCGTTCGTCCAGGTGGGCGAGGGCATCGAGGGCCTGGTGCACATCTCCGAGATGTCCCAGCATCACGTCGACCTGCCCGAGCAAGTTGTCACCCCGGGCGAGGAGCTGTGGGTGAAGATCATCGATCTCGACCTGCAGCGTCGCCGGATCAGCCTGTCGATCAAGCAGGCCGCCGAGGGTGGCATCGTGGCCGCCGAGTACCAGGAGCACTTCGGCGAGCACGCCTACGACGATGAGGGCAACTACATCGGTTCGGGCATCGAGGGCGAAGGCCCCAGCGAGGCCGAGGAGGCCTGGACGGCCTACTACGCCGAGCAGGGTGACGCTCCGGCTCCCGAGGGCGACGAGCCCGCAGCGGCCGAGGGTGACGAAGCTCCGGCCGAAGAGCCGGCAGCAGAGCCGGCTCCGGAAGCCTGATCCACGGCGGGGCCTCACCCTGCCGATCGAAAGTCCATGACTGTGGGGAGGACCGATTTGGTCCTCCCCACAGTCGCGTCCGGGAGCGCTGGGGGCGGGTGCTGATCGCCGACAGCTATCGGCGGCGGTTGCCTCGATGGGCATGGCGTTCGATCGCCAGGCGCACCAGCTCGTCGATCAGCTCGGTGTACGGCACGCCGCTTGCTTCCCACAGGCGCGGGTACATCGACGCCGGGGTGAAGCCGGGCATCGTGTTCATCTCGTTGAGCAGCAGGCCGCGGCCGGGCGACTCGTAGAAGAAGTCCACCCGTCCCAGGTCGGCGCCGCGCAGCGCCCGGTAGGCGACCAGCGCCAGGCGTTGGGCCTCCTCGATCGCCTCGGCGGGCAGCTCCGCCGGGATCACCAGCTCGGCCGAGCCGGTGACGTACTTGTCCTCGTAGTCGTAAAACTCGGCGCCGGAGACGATCTCGCCGGGCAGCGACACCCGGGGCTCCTCGTTGCCGAGGACCCCCAGCTCGATCTCCCGGCCGTTCACGGCCTCCTCGAGCACGATGTACTCGTCGTGCTCAAGCGCCACGGCGACGGCGGTGGCCAGGTCGTCGGCGTTCGTCGCCTTGGAGATGCCGACCGAGCTGCCCAGGTTGGCCGGTTTGACGAAGATCGGCAGGCCCAGCCGCTCGACCGCCGAGGCGAGTGTCTCGGGGCCGACCTCCCGCTCGTGGAGCGCCACCCAGCCGGCTTGCGGGATGCCGGCGTGGCCGCACAGCTCCTTGGCGACCGCCTTGTCCATGGCGACTGCGGATCCCAGCACGCCGCTGCCGACGTAGGGGAGGCCGCTCATCTCCAGCAGCCCCTGCACGGTGCCGTCCTCGCCGTTGGGCCCGTGCAGCAGCGGGAGCACCACCGTCGACAGCGCGTCGCCATGCACGTTGTCGCTGGTGTGTCGCAGGTGGCCGATCGGGTCGACGTGGTCGCCCGACACGGTGAGGGCCTTGGCCTCGACGCCGTCCAGCGCCGGGAGGCCCTGCAGTTGCAGCCAGCGCCCGTTGCGGGCGATTCCGATCAGATGGACGTCGTAGCGGTCGGGATCGAGCGCAGCCAACACGTTGCGGGCGGTCACCCGGGAGACGTCGTGTTCGGCGGACTGGCCGCCAAAGAGCACCACCAGGCGCACCCGCTGGGGAAGGTCGACACGTCCCGACCTCGGCGTCGGGCGGTTGGTGCCACCGACCGGGTGTGCTTCGCCGGCGGTCGTCGGACTTTCGTGTGCCACTGGATCGGCCATGTCACGCTCCGCGCTGGTCGGTCATCGGTCGAGAGGAGGGGTTCGCCGTGCTGATGTTGCACCGCTCGCCGGGCCCCGAGACTACGCAATCGGGCCTCGGAGGCGGGAAGGCGTCGCCTGCCGGCGGGGCAGGCCGGTTGTTGCGACCGGCCGGTCGAGTGGCGGTTCAGGACTGAGGTCGGAACGGTCGATCGTGGGAGACTGAGGGCATGCAGGTACCCCTCGCTGCGCTGACCAGTCCTCTTCGCGCCACCTTGATCGGCGCCGATGCCACGATCGACCGGGTCATCACCGATTCCCGCCTGGCCCGGCCCGGCGACCTGTTCGTGCCGCTGGTCGCCGAGCGCGACGGTCACGACTTCGTCGCCGCCGCTCTGGCCGCTGGGGCGACGGCGGCGCTGTCGGAGCGCGGCACCGACGATCTGGGGCTCGACCACGACGCCCGCCTGCTGCTGGTGGCCCACACCGGGGCGGCGCTGAACGACCTGGCCCGCTTCGCCCGGGACCGCATGTCGGCCCGCGTCATCGGCGTCACCGGTTCGGTGGGTAAGACGACCGTGAAGGATCTGATGGCGGGGGTGTTGGGAGCGCACCTGGTCACCTCGGCGAGCGAGCGGTCGTTCAACAACGAGATCGGCGTCCCGCTGACCCTGTGCAATGCGCCCGACGATGTCGAAGCGCTGGTGGTGGAGATGGGCGCCCGGGGCCCAGGCCACATCGCAGCGCTGTGCGAGCTGGCCCACCCGCAGGTGGGCGTCGTCACCGTCGTCGCCGGAGCGCATCTGGAGCTGTTCGGCGACCTGGCCGGCGTGGCGGCGGCCAAGGGCGAGCTGATCGAGGCCCTGCCGGCCGACGGCACAGCGGTGCTCAACGCCGACGATCCGCTCGTCGCCGCCATGGCCGGTCGCAGCGCAGCGCCGGTGCTCACCTTCGGGCGCTCGGCAGGCGACGTACGTGCCAGCGACGTCGCTCTGGGCGACGACCTGCGGGCATCCTTCCTGCTGAGCAGTCCCTGGGGGTCGGCGCCGGTGCGCCTGGCGATCGCCGGCGAGCATCACGTCACCAATGCGTTGGCGGCGGCGGCGGTCGCCCTCGACGCCGGAATCGCGGTGGAGGCGTTGGCCGAGGCGCTGGGGACATCGACGATCAGCCCGTGGCGCATGGAGGTGGTGACCACCCCCGGCGGGGCCACGTTGATCAACGATGCCTACAACGCCAACCCCACGTCGATGAGCGCCGCCCTGACGGCGCTGGCGGCGCTGCCCGCCCGCCGCAAGGTGGCTGTGCTGGGCGAGATGGCCGAGCTGGGGGCGGATGCCGAGGCGCTCCACCACGAGATGGTCGCCCAGGCCCGCAGGCTCGACATCGAGGTGGTCGCTGTCAGCACCGGGGCCTATGGGGTCGACGGGGTGCAACCGGCGGACGCCGCGGCAGCGTTGACGTCGCTCGGCGAGGGCGAGGCAGCGCTGGTCAAGGGCAGCCGTGTTGCGGGTCTCGAACAGATCGTCAGTCGAGTACTGGCCGGGTAAGGGGCCGACGCTCGGGAAGCTGGTTGCGATCGAGGTTGCCCACCTTGGTGAGCGCAAGGGCCACCACCGCCCCAAACAGCAGCACCGGGGTGCCGCCGACCCGGTCGATCACCGGGCCGGCGAGCAGGCTGCCGACCGGCACCAGCCCGGCCCAGGCGATCATCCACAGGCCCATCACCCTGCCCCTGTGCTCGTCGTCGACCTCCTCCTGAAGGGTGGTCGACAGCGCCGTCACCAGGGTGAAGTAGAAGAAGCCGAGCGCAAAGACGATGAAGTGGGCGGCGACCGGGTCGTGGGTGAACGCAAACGCTGCGAGCGTGACGGCGAAGGCGGGTAGGGCGAACAGCGGCACCCGGTGCAGCGGTCGTCCGCCCAGGACGGTTCCCAGCAGGATGGCGCCGCCGGCCGCTCCCAACCCGAAGGCGGCAAACAGGCGGTAGAAGGCGCTGCCGGTGATGCCCAGCTGGTTCTCGGCCAGGCCGGGCAGCTGGTAGATGAATACCAGCGAGCACAGCGAGAACAGGCTGACGATGCCCAGCACCCGGCGCAGCACCGGATCCTGGCGGGCGGTGTCCAGCCCCTCTCGGAAGCGGGCCCACGGTCCCACAGCCCCATCGGTTGGAGGCGTAAACGCCACCTTGGCGGCGCCGACCGCAGCGATGACGAACACGTACGTGCCGGCGTTGATCAGGAAGATCCAGCCGGTGCCCAGCGAGGAGACGAGGGCGGCCAGCAGCGGGCCGAGCACCCGAGACCCGTTCATCGCCGCCGAGTTGACCGCCACGGCGCCGGACAGGTCCCGACGGTCGACCAGGTGGGGGAGGAGGGCGCCGTTGGACGGCGCGATCAGTGCGTTGGCCATGCCGATCCCCAGCACGATCAGCACCAGCGCCCAGGGCGGCGGGTGACCGCTCCAGGCGACGATGGCCAGCACCACCGACAGGCTTCCCTGTACGGCGGACCCGGCCATGATGATGTGGCGGCGGTCAAAGCGATCGGCCAGCACCCCGCCGACCGGCGAGGCGAGCAGCATCGGCCCCAGCTGGGCGAACGACACCAATCCGACGAAGGCGCCGGAGTGCGTCAGCTGGTTGGCCAGAGCGATCAACGTGACGTTCTGCATCCAGGTGCCGATGTTGGATGCAAAGGCCCCAGCGGCGACGCGGCGAAACGCCTGGTGGCTCAGCGCCGCCCCGACGGTCCCGTGGCGCCGTTCGTTGCGGGCGCCGGCGCTTCGACGACGTCGTAGGCGCAGCGTTGGCTCGGCCAGCGCCGTCGGATCCTCCACTGTGGAGGGCAGGTCGGCGCCGCTCAGCTCGTGATCGGCAACAGGAGAAGCTGAGGTGGAGGTGGAGGTGGCTGGGGGAGGGTTCATGGGAGTCGTCGGAGCACCGCTCAACCCAAGAAGCACATCTCAGAACCGTACGGTGTCAGAGCGATGATACGGCACCTCCGTCCGGCCGTGACCGGAGGAACCTCGTTTCGGTTTGGTCATCTGTCACAACTGTCACTTTATGGTGGGTCCTGGCATTCTCGGCCTGACGGCTCATCGGCCGGCAGGGGGGCCGAACCAAACCAACATCCCCGTTCGACGTACCCTGGGTGGATGGAGACCGGTCACAGCGCGACGGAGCGCGATTGGTACCGAGTCCTCGGAGTCGACCGTCAGGCGGGCGGGGACAGCATCCGCGTGGCCTATCGGGAGTTGGCGTGGCGTCTCCATCCCGATCGTCAGGAGACTCCCGGCGCTTCCGGGGGCCTTTCCGACGCCGAGCGCCGGGTGGCCGAGCGGCGCATGCGCGAGGTCAACGAGGCCTTCAGAGTGTTGGGTGAGCCCGCTCGTCGGCGCGCCTACGATCACGCCCGATTCGGGACCGACAGCTCGGAGCGCTCGGGCCGGGCTGCCTCCAGCAGCACCGCATCAGGTGGAACACGCCCGTCATCGGGCGGTCGAACCGGTGGTTCGGGTCGCCCGAGGGGTGCCGGCGGGCAGGTCCACACCGAACGTCAGCGCCGCGCGGCGGTCGAGGTGCCCGAGGAACACGACGACGATTTGGTGGACGTCGCCGGCGACGGCGTGCACGGGCTTCTGTTCTCGCGGTTGGTGCCGGCCTTGGTGGCGGTGCTTCTGCTGGGGATCGTCGTGTTCAGCGCGTTTGCCGGCGGAGGCATCAAAGACCCATCAACAGATGACCCCGGGTGCGTGCTGGGCAACACGCTGGTCGACTGCGCCAAGCCCAACGACGGGCGCATCGTCGGCCTCGCCGACGCCGCCCATCGCTGCCCTGCCGGGTCGCGGCTGGTCAAGCTGGCCGCCGAGTACTGCGTCGAGTCGTAATCGCCCCTCGGACACGGCGGTTCCGACCTTGGCGTGGTGCCCCGAGCACGGGTATGGTTTGCCGCTTCGGGGCCCATAGCTCAGCTGGTTAGAGCGCTGCCTTCACACGGCAGAGGTCAGAGGTTCGAGTCCTCTTGGGCCCACTCCACGTTGCCGGATCTCGCCAAGCGGCTTGAGATGCTCGGAGGCGGTCGTCGGCCTCTTCAGTTCGGCTTCCCGAAGGTCTTCCGACCCCCTTGGACAGCGCGCCAGAACTGGAGCTCAGTCGGTTCGGGGATCGATGAGGATCTTTGCGTGTCGGTCCGGACTGCGCAGATCGGCAAACGCGCCGGCGACGTCGGCGAGTCCGACGGTTCCTGTGATGAGCGCTGAGGGCTCGACCTTGCCTTGGGCGAGAAGCTGCAGCGTGTCGTGGAATTCGAGTGGGTTGTACCCGAACACGAATCGCAGATCGATCTCTTTGTTGATCGCCATGGCCGGTGTGAACCGGTCGACGCCGACGCACACTCCAGCGACAACGACACGCGAGAACAACGGTGCTCGGTCCAAGATGTCCTCGATCATTCCCGGGGCGCCGACGCACTCGAAGATCATCGGCTGCTTGGGCCCGGCGCCGAGCAGTTCTCCCAGCCGCCACGCATGCCACCACCCGATTGGGACCCGGTCGAGCTTCTCGCGCGCACTGACGACAAAGTTCATGGCTGCGTCGAGCTCGCTGAGGTAGCCCCTGCCCGAGACGGCGTCGTAGGGCGAATCGGTCGCGGGGTCGACCACCAGATCTGCTCCACAGACCTCGGCGAGTCGCCGGCGGCCCGGTGCGAAGTCCGCAGCGACGACCTGGCGAACTCCGAGCGTCTTGAGCATCAAGACCACGGCGAGACCCACCGGTCCACAGCCAACGACGATGGCCACGGTCTTCTTGTCGACCGAGCCCCGTCGCACGGCGTGTAATGCGACGGCCAGTGGCTCGGTCAGCGCTGCCACGTCGGTCGACACGTTGTCGGGGACCGCCATCATCATCGATTCTTGGATGAGGACCTGCTCGGCATACGCACCGGGCGCGTGGGCCGACAGGCCGGTCAGATCGACGTTTCCATGGCTGCGGAGGAATGGCAGGGCCACGACCCTCGTACCGGACGACAGGTGCCGACGGGTACCAGGTCCGTAGTCGATGATCTCGCCGCAGAACTCGTGGCCGAAGACGACCTGCTCGGTCGAGCGGCCGACGCCCTTATAGCCACCCCGGGCGGCGACATCGGCCCAGTCGTCGCTGCCGTGCTGGGCGTGGAGGTCCGAGCCGCAGATGCCACAGCGCAGGACGCGCAGGCGAACCTGTCCTTGGGCCGGGACTGGCTCGGGGAGCTCGTCGACCCGCAGTGCATTGTTCTGGCAGACAACGGCCCGCATGGTCGCCGTGCTCATAGGGGTGTCGTTGTCTCGTCGGCTGGCTCGTTCGGTCCTGAGTACACCTCGAAGAACCGGCTTGTGATGGCCGTGGGGATCGAAAGGTTTGCCTCGTGGTCGCTGCGGACGCACACGAGGCTCGGTCGGGCATGGTCCTTGGCCCGACGCAACGCCGGCTCGAGGTCTTCCATGCGCTCGACAAACTCACCATGGCATCCCAGACCCTGGGCGACGATGTCCCAGCGGATGTCTCCCTGATCCGTCCCGAAGGTCTGGCCGTACAGGTCGAGCTCGTTCACCTCCTCCAGCGTCCAACTCCCCTCGGCCATGACGACGGTGGTGATGGCGAGCCTCTCGCGAGCCGCCGTCTGCATCTCCATGATGTTGAAACCTGCGGCACCGTCACCGGTGACGCAGACGACGTCACGCTCAGGGGCGCCGAGCTTGGAGCCGATCGCGGAGGGGATGCCGGTACCGAGCATGCCGAGCTCGAGAATCGAGTGGTACGAGCTGGGCTGCGTTGGCGGTAACACTGCATAGGCCCACAGAGCGGTGCTGCCGCCGTCCACGGTGTAGAAGGCGTCGGAACCGAAGACCGCTCCGACGACGCCGAGTGCCAGCGCCGGATGGATCCCCGGGCCTTTCCGGTCGAGGAGCGGCCCCGCCTGTTCGAGGAGTTGTTGCTCGTCGAGGGCCCGGTAACGGGCAAGGTCATCGGCGACGCTCGGAAGCGTTCGCGGCGAGAGGCGTTCAACAAGCCTTTCGAGGGCATCGCGCACATCGCCGACGATGCCCAGTTCCACCGGCCGAGGATCGGCCCGCCCCACTTCACCACCGGACGCAGCAGGTCCAGTTGTCCCTGACCCTGGAAGGTCGCCGGGGTCGAGGGGTAGACGAGGCCGAGGCGGTGCTGTGAGGTGATCGCCACGACGGGGACGCCCTCATGAAGGGCGGTCAGGAGGCCGGGAACGAGGTTTGCCGTTCCCGGTCCTGGGTTACCGAGCACCGCCGCCACCTTGCCGGTCGTCTTGTAGAGCCCCTCCGCCATGTGTACCGCAGCGGCCTCGTGGCGAACCGGGACCACGCGGAAGCCATGGTCGACCAGCACCGCGAGCAACGGGTCACTTTCGGGTGAGGGAAGGCCGAAGAGATATTCGATCCCCTCGGCCTGAAGAGCACGGGCGAGCAGTTCGCCACCAGTGATGTCGCTCATGGGACAACCTCCGATTCGGGACCGACGAAGTGTGTCGATGGTGCAAACTAGAACACTCGATTTCCACGTCGAGTGCTACGAGTCCCACCCAACCTTCGCGGCGCTCTGGTTCGGTGGCCGGGTCTCTCCTGCTGTGACCCAGGCCGTCCATGCCCGCAACCACCGACTCGCCGTGCGATTGCGCCAACTGATCGCCGAACACCTGCCCGCCGCGCACGACCAGTCGGCCGCACCAACCGAATTCCTATCGACGAAGCCGATCTCCTCGTCGAGTTGGGGGATCGGGTTCTTGAGCTCGCGTTCCGTGAGGGGCCCACAGCGGACCGACGCGTGGTCGCGATCGGTCGCGAGGCCATTGCCGCCGCCGCAGCTCGCTTCGTGGCCGGTGTGGACTGAGGAACGCACCGAGTGTCCCACCGTGCCCGTGGAATGAACCGCCCCCGGCGGCCGAGGAGCGGCGGTCGAGACGCCACGGTTCGTTCAAGTCCAGAGCGCTGATCATCCTTTGGCGCGTGGCTCAGGGTCGCTCGTCGTTCAACTGAAGGCCGTCAGTTCGGGCTCGGCCTGAACCTCGATGCGCTCGAAGCGCTGCAGTGCTTCCTCCCACAGCACCCGAAGCTGCATTTCGGCGAGCCGGCTGCCCATGCAGAAGTGGATGCCGTAGCCGAAGGAGAGGTGACGATCCGCGTTGGGGCGCTCAAGGTCGATCGCGTCCGCGTTGTCGAACACGGTCTCGTCGCGGTTCGCCGATAGGTACCATATCAGGATCTGGTCGTTCTTGCGGATCTGCTTGCCGCCGATCTCGCGGTCGTTGTTGGCGGTTCGACGCATGTAGGACAACGGGGTCTGCCAGCGAATGATCTCGGGCACCAGGTTTGAGATGAGGCCCGGATCGGCGATCAGCTTGTCGTACTGATCGGGGTACTTGGTGA
>NZ_DAOLGP010000039.1:0-34502 GCF_035329545.1 Candidatus Neomicrothrix sp. | reverse complement strand
CGTCGACCGTGGAGGACTTCCATGCGGGTCGTTCGGTCTTGTCGTTGCCGCCGCATTGGATCTTGCCCGGATTGGCCAGGTTGAGCACCTCGGCATCCGGGTCCAGTGCGTAGGTGCGCTCCTTGTGGTTTTCGTTCACCCAAGGAACGTCACTGTTGCCCACCACGATCGGCTCCTCGGTGAAGTCGGGCGCCGACTGCAGCGTGCCGACTTGGTCGTAGAGCTGGTAGCGGTCGAACGTGATGAACGCCACCTGGTGCTGGGGGTCGTTGCTACTCATGCCGGTGATGCGGCCAAAGTCGTAACGAACACCGTCCCAATCGAGCGCAGCACCTCCGGCGCGAGGAGGGGCGGTGCCGTCGGTCGCTGAGGTCGAGGAGGCCGACTCGCCGCCGAGGCCGTCGCCACACGCCGTCAGCAACGAGATGGTGATCAGCAGGGCCAGTGTCGCCAAGGGACGGGTGCGGGACATCATCCCACCATGATCCCTTGCGAGCGCCACCGGCGCACCCACCTCGGGAAGTCTCCAAGCCTGAACCATGTCCCGGTCGCGTCGCCTCAGGGCGAAGCCGAGGTGTTGGGTGGGAGGAGAGGGCGTGGCCTCGTTGGCGTTCGCCTGCTGTGCCGGCGCCTCGTGCGGCCTTTTCAGTAGCGACTCGGCGTCGGTAGCGGCCGTCGACCGACGACCGTCGACCCGTCGATGGCGATCTGGTTAGACACGGCCGGTCGGCGGGCCGGTGCGGACCCACGCCCCCGAACGGAACCTTCGGCTCATCAGCGCCGTGCGCACGGCCATCGACACGAGCAGCGTGGCCCACAGGGCCCACAGCCCGGCTCCGGTGCTCAGGGTGAGCGCCGCTCCGGCGCCGAAAGTGACGGCGACCGCCAGCATCGCCCCGGCCAGAAAGCGCAGGTCGCCGGCGCCGACGAGCACCCCGTCGAGCGCATAGGCGGGCCCGGCGATCGGCTGACCGAAGCCGACCCACAACAGCGCACCGGCGGCCGCCGCCACGACGACGTCGTCGGCGCTGAACAGGCCGGCGAGCACCCGGTGGCCCAGCACCGTGACCGCGCCCAACACGACCGAGGCACCAATCGCCCAGGCCACCACCCGTCCGGCTGCCGATCGCGCCTCACCGCTCCGCCGGCCGCCCAACTCGCGGGCCACCAGCGCCTGTCCGGCGGTCTCGATGCCGTCGTAGGCGAAGGCGAGAAACGTCCACACCCCGATGCCGATCTGGTAGGCGGCGAGCTCGACCGTGCCCATCCGGCCGGCCACCGCCACCGCCATCAGAAAGATCGACCGAAGGGCCACCGTGCGCACGATCAGCGCTGACCCCACCCGCAGCTGGATGGCGATGCGCCCCAGATGTGGGGCGAGCCCCACCTGGTGGCGCCGGGCCTCGGCGCCCACCAGGGCGACGTAAACGAGGGCCCCGCACCACTGGGCGATCACCGTCGACAGCGCCGAGGCGCCGATGCCAAAGTCGAGCACGATGATGAGGGCGACCTCGATCACCAGGTTGATCAGGGCGGTCACCAACCCGACGTACAGCGGTGTGCGGGTGTCGTGGTGACCCCGACGAAACCCGGCGCCCGCCATGACGATCAACAGCGCAGGAAATCCGGCGGTGGAGATGCGCAAATACGTCACGGCGCCGTCGACCACCTGGGGCTCGGCACCGAAGAGCCGGCCGAGCGCCGGTGCCAACGGCAGCACCACCAGCGCCACCGCCACGCCGAGCAGGGCGCCGAGCCACGTGGCGGTCACGCCCTCCTCGGCCGCATCCCGTTGGCGCCCGGCGCCGAGAAGTCGGGCAACCGCAGCGGTCGTGGCGAACGTGAGGAAGATGAAGATGGTGTAGGCGGCCATCACGATCGTGCTGGCCACCGCCAGGCTGGCCAGCGCTTCGGTCCCGAGCGTGCCGACCAGGGCGGTGTCGGTCAGCAGGTAGGCGGGCTCGGCGGCCAGCGTGGCGGCTGCGGGCACCGCCAGAGCAACGATCTCACCATCCCAGCGGCGCTCGCTGCTCATCACCGTTCCGGCTGGGTCGGCCTTCCGACCGTCACCGCAGACACCAGTCGATCGGCGGCCGGCCGGCCTCGACGAGCGCAGCGTTGGCCTGACTGAACGGCTTTGATCCAAAGAACCCACGGTGGGCCGAGAGCGGCGAGGGGTGCGGCGAGGCGATCACGACGTGCGGTCCACCCTCGATGAGGGCACGCTTCTTCTGGGCCGCCGCACCCCACAGCACGAACACCACCCGCTCCGGCTTGGCAGCTGCGGTGGTCATGACCCGGTCGGTGAAGCGCTCCCAGCCCTTTCCCTGGTGGGAGCCGGCTGCGCCGCCCCGCACGGTGAGCGAGGTGTTTAACAACAGCACGCCCTGCGTGGCCCACGCCGAAAGGTTGCCGCTCGACGGTTCGGGGCAGCCGACATCGGCGGTGAGTTCGGAGAAGATGTTCTTCAGCGACGGGGGCGGCGGAACATCGTCGCTCACCGAGAACGCCAGGCCATGGGCCTGGCCGGGGCCGTGGTAGGGATCCTGGCCCAGGATCACCACCCGCAGGTCGGCGTAGGACGTGAGGTGGAGGGCGGCGAACACCTCAGCGCGGGGCGGGTACACCGGCCCGCGAACCCGCTCGGCATCGACAAAGGTCATCAGCTCGGCCCAATAGGGGGCCTGTAGCTCACGACCCAGCAGCGGGTTCCAGTCGGTGGCCATCGCCCCATTCTGGTCGGCCAGCCCGTCGGGCTTCGCTGAGGCGGTTCGAAGCCGCAAACGCCGAAGCGGCGCGCGACGGTGGCGCCGAGCGCGAAGATGGACCCATGAGCCGCCGCACCGTCACCGTCCGCCGTTTCATCGCTGCGCCACCCGAGGTGGTCTTCGACCTGATCGCCGACAACTCGGCGTGGGGGAGGTGGGCGATCGGCCTCGAATCCGAACGCGAGGCGGAGGGCCACGACCATCCCGATGGCGTGGGTGCAATCCGCAAGGTGGGACGAGCGCCGGTCGCCAGCCGCGAGGAGATCACCGCCTTCGATCCGCCCCGATCGCTCAGCTACAAGCTTCTGACCGGCCTCCCACTTCAGGACTACGAGGCCTCGGTGATGGTGGAGCAGGTGACCGACGGCAGCCTGCTGACGTGGGCCGGATCGTTCGTACCGGTCAACGGGGTGCAATCCGCCGGAGGCGCGACGGCGTTGCGGGCGGCGTTGGGGAGCTTCTGCGTGAGCATCGCCCGCTACGTGTCACGCGACGACGGCGACGACGACCTCTCGGTGCACGAAGGCACCGTCGACTAGACATCCGGGCTGCGCCGCCGCGGCTGCGGGGCGTCGCTACGCTCCACCGATGCCCGCTGCGCTCGTCACCGAGGATCTGGCCAAGGCCTTCGGTGCCAACGTCGCGGTCGGCGGGCTCAGCCTCGTGGTGCCCCAAGGGAGCTGTTTCGGGCTGATCGGACCCAACGGCTCGGGCAAGACGACGACGATGAGGATGTGCGCCGGGCTGCTGCGTCCCGACAGCGGACGGGTGAGCGTCGATGGCGTCGACGTGTGGGTCGACCCGGTTGAGGCCCGCCGCCGCATCGGCGTCGTGCCCGATCCGCTGTTGTTGTTCGAGCGCCTGTCCGGCATCGAGCAACTGGTGCACACCGGCCTGCTGCGCAACCTCGGTCGAGCCGTGACCGAGGAGCGGTCCTGGGCGTTGCTGGAGGTGCTCGGCCTGACCGGGGCGGCCGGCGAGGTGATCGGCGACTACAGCCACGGCATGCGCAAGAAGCTGTCGCTGGCCGCTGCGATGCTGCATCGCCCCGCACTGTTGTTGCTCGACGAACCGTTCGAGGGCGTCGATCCGGTTTCGGCGCTCACGGTGCGGCGGGTGCTCGACCGCTATCGCCACGCCGGCGGCACCGTCGTCGTCTCCAGCCACGTGATGGAGGTTTTGCAGCGCTTCTGCGACCGGGTGGCCATCATCGACCGGGGCCAGGTGCTGGCCGCCGGACCGCTGGACGAGCTGGCCGGCGACAGCACCACCCTGGAGGAGGCGTTCATCGCCATCGTCGGCGAGTCGCCCACCGACGCACGCTTGTTGGACTGGCTGGACGCGCCGACGTGACCAAGCCGGGCGTCGTGGCCGGTCGGACCTCGGTGCGGCCCGCCGCCGCTGAGGTGGCTGCCCATTCGGCGCCGCCGCCGTTGGGCCCGGCACTCGCCGCCCGGCGCATCGTCGAGCTGAAGGTGGCGTTGCTGACGGCGCTGGCCCGCACCTCGATCATGCATGCGGTTGGGCTGGCGGTCGGCACCGCCGTGGCGGCGGTGTTTGGCGGAGCCATGGGCGTGGGGATTGCCGTGGGAGCCCGCCAGGTGGCCTGGCTCGACCCGGTGCTCGTCGTCGGCGCCACCGCGCTGCCGGTGGTGGCGGTTCTCTTCGGGGCGATGGTCGGGGCCGAAGGCACGATCGACCCTCGGCGGCTGGCGGTGTTGCCGCTGTCCAACTCGGCCCTCTCGGCCGGCACGCTGACCGCAGCGCTCGTTGGACCGGCAGGGCTGGCCGGCATGTTGCTGGCGGCCGGCACGGTGGCCGGATACGTATCGGCGGGTCCCGGGGCGCTGATCGTCGTGGCGGGCGTCGTCGGCCTGGCGACGTTGACCGTTACCTGCGCCCGGCTGGCCACCAACGTGTTGGGCATGCTGGCCGGGGGTCGGGGCCGGCGCTTCGCCAACCTCCTCACCGCCTCCGCCGGGCTGTTGCTGGCGGCGGGTGCGCAGCTGATCAGCTTCCTGATGACGCGGCCCACCGGGTGGTGGGAGAACGCCGCCGACGCAATGGCCTGGACGCCCACCGCCCAGCTCGCCCGTGCGGTCACCCAGGCCGGTACCAGTCCCGGGGCGGCGACGGCGCACCTGCTGGCAGGTCTGGCGGTGTTGCCGGTGCTGTTCGTGTTGCACGGACGCACCTTTCGCCTGTTTCTGGTGGCGACGCCCGGCGCCGGCGCAGCCTCGAAACGTGCTCGACGGCAGCGGCGGCCCTACCCGCGATGGCTGCCCGAGTCGCCCGCCTGGACAGTGGCGGTGCGCTCGGTGCGCCTGAAGTTGCGGGAACCGCGCCTCCTGACCGGGCTGGTCGCCGCGCTGGCGTTGGCGATCGGTGGATCGCTGGCCGTCGTGCTGTCCTCCGGGGATGGCCGCAACCCCACCATGGTGTTGCTGGGGACCGCCGCCCAGTTTGCCGTGATCTTCGACAACCAAAACGTCTTCGGCACCGACGGTCGGGCGCTCGGCGCCGACCTGATCGCCAACGGCGACCTGTCCCACTTCGTGCGGGGCAAGCGGCTGGCTGCGCTCTTCTCCGGGGTCCCGCCGGTCGTGGTGGTGCCACCGATGGTGGGGGCGCTCACTGGTGGGTGGTCGCTGGTGCCGATCGGGCTGCTCCTCGGTGCCGGCGCTGCCGTCCTCGCCTCCGGTGTGGCCATGTTCGTCAGCGTGAACGCGCCGATGGCCCAGCCCGAATCCTCCAATCCGTTTGCGTCAGCGGACGCCGGGCAGGGTTGCCTGTCGGGCCTGTTTCTCGGTTTCAGCCTGGCGTTGATGGGCATCGTCACGATCCCGCCGGCGCTGGTGATCGGGTATTTCGGGCCGGGGCGGCCTGCGTTGGTGGTGGCCTTGGTCGCCGTCTCCCTCGCCGTTGACGTTGCGCTGGGGGCGCTGGCCGAGCGCACGGCCACCCGGATGCTGACCGGCCGTGCCGATCGGGTACTCGACGCGGTGACGCCCACCTGAGCGCCTCGTTGGATCAGTGGGCGCGCCAGTCGGTGCGGCCCGCTCGCACCGCCGTCGCCGACACCTCGGCGAACTCCGGCGGAAGCCACAGGCGGTGTTCGCCGGGGGTGGACCATCCCTGGCGAGGGGCGACGGCCACTTCGGGCAGCGAGGCGAGGGCGGCCCGCTGCGCAGCTTGGTCCCCACCGTAGAAGCGCAGCTCGTGGAGCTGGTGCCACTTGTCGGCGCCCATCACCACGGCGTCGTAGCCGACGGCCAGGTCGGCGATCAGCCGATGCCGTGAGACGACGATCCCGATGTCGCTGCGCCCATCGGCGAAGCGGTGCAGCGCATCGACGCGCTGCTCGATCTGTTCGCTCAGGTGGGCCTTGTCGAAGGCGGCCTGGCTGATCGCCAGGTCGAGTCGATCCAGCCGTCGCTGCTCCAGCGCCGCGTCGATGACCGCCACGTGAGCGACGGTCAGAGGGTGAAACGACCCGGGGTAGATCCCCCGACGGGGTTGATCCGCCGCCACTCAGCCGACGTTGCGTTGCGTAGCGGCGCGACGCACGAACTCGACGATCCAGTCGGCGGTCAACCCCTGGGTCACCCCCAGATCCAGCGACGCGAGCCCACGGCGGGTCTCCTCGTCGCCGATGCGTTCCCATCGGTCGAGCGTCAGCAACTGCGACAACTCCGGGGTGTACTCGGGGTGGCCCTGGAACGAGATGGCGGAGCCGTAGGCCATGCCGGCGACCGGGCAGCCCGGCCCCTCGGCGAACACGACGGCGCCCTCGGGCGGCACGATCACCTGGTCCTGGTGGGAAGCGATCAGCCTGAACTCCTCAGCCGCCGGCACCATCCATGGCTGAGGCCAGGTCACCCGGTACGTCTGGACGCCCACCCGCCAACCGACGGCGGCCCGCTCCACGGAGCCCCCCAGTGCGACGGCCAGCAGTTGGTGGCCGAAGCAGTCGCCGATGTAGGGCCGGTCCTCGTCGACCAACGTGCGCACCAGCTCGAGGGCGCTCGGTAGCCAGGGAAGGTCATCGCTGACGAGCGAATGGGCCGAGCCGGTGGTGATCCAGCCGTCGACGACGTCGAGATCACCCGGGAGCTCGCCCTGATCGAGGTCGACCCGCACCAGCGTGACGTCGTGTTCGGCGAAGAACGAGGCGAACAGCTCGGGATAGTTGCCGCCGGGGCCTTGGGCGGCCGGTGCCACCTGACCGCACATCAAAAGTCCGAGCAACATCTGTGCCTCCAGCAACACCCGAGCCGGTGCGCGGCCTGTTGTCTGGAACTTAGTGGTTGTGAAAGCCGCCGGGCGCGAGACAGACTGGGCACGTGGCCACAGCGATCCCTTCCCCCTTGTGTCTCCCCATCCTTGTAGTACTGCGCTGACGCGCACACCCGATTCAGTTCGTTGGCGTGCGTGATGACCTCCCCAGGTGGGAGGTCATCGCAGTTTTCGGCCCGAATCGGTCGTGCGCACGTCACCGTGCTATCGAAGCACACCACGGCGGCGCCGCACACCGTCGAGCCAGGCTCATACCAAGCATCACCGCTCCAAACGCCCAGCCCAGCCTTCCCCATTAGCCCACCCTCACAGGAACGATCATGGACCCCACCCCGCACCTCGGCGACGACCCGGCCGCCACCCCCGCTGATGGTTCGTCCACCGTCGGCGCCGCCCCTGAGCGGATCAACGGCGGCCAGGCGCTGATCCGCTCGCTCGAGCTGGAAGGAACCGACACGATCTTCGGGTTGCCGGGCGGGGCGATCCTCCCGGTGTACGACCCGATCCTCGACAGCCCGATCCGTCACATCCTCGTCCGGCACGAGCAGGGCGCCGGGCACATGGCCGAGGGCTACGCCCACGCCACCGGCCGTCCGGGGGTGGCGATGGTGACCTCCGGCCCGGCGGCCACCAACATCGTGACCCCGCTGGCCGACGCCTACATGGACTCGGTGCCGATGATCTGCATCACCGGGCAGGTGGCCACCGCATCGCTGGGGACCGACGCCTTCCAGGAAGCCGACACGGTCGGTATCACCCGGTCGGTGACCAAGCACAACGAGCTCGTGACCTCGGCGGCCGATATCCCGCTGAAGGTTCGTCAGGCCTTTCACCTGGCGACGACCGGGCGGCCGGGTCCGGTGCTGCTCGACATCCCCAAGGACATCGTCGACCCGAACAACCCCGACGCTTGGTTCGATTGGGTCTGGCCCACCGACGACGAGGTGCGTGCGTCCCTGCCCGGCTACCGGCCGACGACGACTGGCCACCCCCGTAAGGTGCGCGAGGCGGCGGAAATGATCCTCGCCGCCGAGCGGCCGGTGCTTTACGTCGGCGGGGGAGTGCTGAAGGCCCGGGCGGCCGAGTCGCTGCGCGAGCTGGCCGAGCTGCTCGACATCCCGGTGGTGACCACGCTGATGGCCCGGGGGGCGTTTCCCGACGACCATCCGTTGTGCCTGGGCATGCCCGGCATGCACGGTAACTACACCGCGGTCACCGCCATGCAGCGGAGCGACCTGCTGATCGCGTTGGGCAGCCGGTTCGACGACCGGGTCACCGGCAAACTGGCCGAGTTTGCACCTCTTGCCAAGGTGATCCACGTCGACATCGACCCGGCTGAACTGGGCAAGGTGCGCAACGCCAATGTCCCGATCGTCGGGGATTGCCGGCAGGTGATCGATGCGATCCTTGCCGACCTCATCCATCTGGGTGGCGCCGACGCGGCCACCGACATCACGGCGTGGCGCTCGACGGTGTCGGGATGGCAGGAGAAGTACCCGCTCGCCTACGACCAGTCCGAGCCGGGGGAGCTGCTCAAGCCGCAGTACGTGCTCGAGCAGCTGCGCGACCTGTCGCCAGAGGACACGATCGTCGTGTCGGGCGTGGGCCAGCACCAGATGTGGGCCAGCCAGTTCTGGACATTCCGGCACCCCTACACCTGGATCAACTCCGGGGGCCTGGGCACGATGGGCTTCTCGGTGCCGGCGGCGATCGGGGCAAAGGTCGGCATGCCGGACCGCACGGTGTGGTCGGTCGACGGCGACGGCTGTTTCCAGATGACCGCTCAGGAATTGGTCACCGCCGCCACCGAACGCATCCCGGTGAAGGTGGCCATCTTGAACAACGCCTATCTGGGCATGGTTCGCCAGTGGCAGGAGATGTTCTACGAGGAGCGCTACAGCGAGGTCTACCTCAGCCCCGACCTGCCCGACTACGTGAAGTGGGCCGAAGCGATGGGCTGCGTGGCGTTTCGCGTCGAGTCACCCGAGGAGGTGGCGCCGACGATCCGTAAGGCCAACGAGATCGACGACCGCCCGGTCGTCATCGAGTTCCGCACCGACAGCTCGGAGAAGGTGTTCCCCATGGTGCCTTCCGGTAAAGGCAACGACGAGATTGTGGTGTCGCAGGACTCCGACGAAGCCGAAGGGATCACCCAATGATCGATGAAGACCACCACCACGTGCTGTCGGTGCTCGTCGAGGACAAGTCGGGCGTGCTCGCCCGGGTCGCCGGGCTGTTTGCCCAGCGCGGGTACAACATTGAATCCCTGGCGGTCGCCCCGTCCTCGGATCCGGGCCTGAGCCGGATCACGATCACGGTCAACGTCGACACGGCACCGCTCGAGCAGATGGTCAAGCAGCTCAACAAGCTGGTCAACGTGCTGAAGATCACCGAGCTCGCTCCCCGGCACTCGGTGGAGCGGGAGCTGATGTTGGTGACCGTGCGGGCCGAACCCGACCGTCGGCGCGAGGTGATCGAGCTCACCCAGGTGTTCAACGGGCGGATCCTCGACGTCGGTCACCATGCGGTGACGGTGGCCCTCGATGCCCGCCCGGACCGGCTCGACACCTTCGAGCGGTTGCTCACGCCCTACGGCGTGGCCTCGCTCCAGCGGACCGGCAGGGTGGCGCTGCCCAAGATCGACGACGAGCCCGGCAGGTCGTAGCGGACCGGTCGGTTGACACCGACGTCGCTTACGTGCCGTTGCGTGGCGGTGCCCCGCATTGCTCGAAGAGATCCTCGAGGTCGAGCTGAAGGGTGGGAGAGAACTCGGCTTCCAACTTGGCGACGCTGCCGCTGTTCAGAACCTCGGACAGGCTGACGCGTTCGGCGAGACCGACGCCGACGCACGACGCAGCCTCGGCGTTGAGGCCCTGGGCGGCGTAGTGGTCGGTCAACAGCTTTACGAGGTGGGTGGCTCCGCACGGGTCGACCGCCTCGGCGACCGGTCCGAGCAGCTCGGTGGTTGTCCCGGTCGACTGCCGCGCCACCTCGGTCACCAGCGCGCCGGTTGCGCCGTCGAGTTCCCCAGCGATGCAGGTGGCAAAGCCGGGGTCCAACGTGGCGTCCAGACCAAGGCGAATGACGTACTCCTCGCCGAGCCGCTCACCCAGAAACCCGGCGTCGACGCAGCGGCTGATGGCGTCGGCGACGATCGTCCCGCCGGTGGGGGTGAGCTCGCCGAGACCCCCACCGGCGGTCACCACGCGAAGGTCCTGCGGGGGCAAAGCTGATGCCCGACGTTCCAGGCAGGTCCGTTGCTCGGGCGAGACCGCCACACCGTTGGTCGAGGTCTCACCCAGGCCGGGCACGCCGGCCCGATCCACCAACTGGGCGAGGGGTCCGCCGAGCCCGGCGATCACCCTGGCCCCACCGGTCGAAGCGCCCACGCCGGTGTCCTGCGAACCGGGCTGGGCGACCTCATCGTTCGTCCCGGGGGCATCGGAGCTGCCAGCCCGGCGTGCACGCTCGTCGCCATCCGACGCGCACCCCGGGCCCGCCAACAGCACGGTCAGCAGCGCGGCCGCGCCGACCAGGGCTGCGGAGCTGGGTTGCGTCGGGGTCCGGCGCAGCGCCGCAACATGATCGGACAAGACGCGAGGGCGTCGGCAATGGAACACCGCCCGAGGATATCGAGTGTCGGTGGCGCCGCGACCACCTGGTGCCACCAGCCCGGTGGAGCTATCCGGCTGCCTCGCACTCTTTGGCCAGCTTCTCGATATCGGCCTCCAGGGAGGCCGGTAGTTCGCCACCCTGTCCGAGTTCGATCAGGTCGGACATCGTCACCTTGCCCTCAAGCCCGTCCGCAATGCACTGGGCGACCTCGTCGCGCAGCCCGCTCTCCTTGAACTGCTGGAAAAACAGGTCGCTGATGATGATGTCGCCGCAGGCATCCAGCAGGTCGATGACCGGCTGGGGAATCTCGTCGCCTCCAGCATTCTCGGCGAGCGACGCTTCGACGAGCAGGTCGCCGACCTGGCCTTCGAGTTCGGTGCTGAGGCACGCGGTGAACTGCGGGTTGGGCTCGCTGCCCAGCTCCTTGGAGAACTCTTCGGAAAACACGGTGGCGATCTCTTCCGGCGGGATGCAGGTGTTCATCGCTGCGGTGACGATCTCGGTGCCCTCGGGCGAGAGCCCGGCGAAATCGTCGTCGTTGATCACCGCGTCGTAATCGGCCTCCGAGAGATCGGCGGCCTCCTCGTCCAGGCAGGACTCCACGTCCGGCCCGAACGTCTCGTCGGAGGACCCGCCGTTGAGGCCGGGGAGCGACACCGCCTCCTCGCCCAGCTTCGACCCCAGGCCGACATTGCCACCGGTGAGCCCACCGGCATCGGAGGTGGTCGTTTGCGCCTCGTCACTCGTGGTCGTGCTCGCCTTGGTCGTCGAGCTGGCGGCCTCGATGTCGTTGCCGCAGGCGCTCAGCGAGCCTGCCAGCAACAGCAAGCCGGAGATGACGGCAAGCGCCGACCGGGCAGATTGGCGATGGCCACGTTTGGAACTGAAGACGGTGCTCACGGTGGGAGAGGCTACCGCCGGTATGGGCGACTTCGCATCCCCGAGGGGAGAAAAGCTCGGATCGCGCTGCGTTAGGGCCGAGGATCCCGCCTCGGATGAAGGTGCTGTTGCACCGAGCGACCGTCTCTCCTCGCCCGTCCCTGCGGGACGGTTGGGCGTGGGCGCCTACGCTGGGGGGCCGAACATTGACCGGTCCCGGGTCGCTACGCCACCGCTGCGGAGTTCCCTCCCGACCAACGGATCTTTCCAACCAACCGATCACTCACCAACAAGGAGCCCCCGACATGGCAACCGTGTCCTATGAACGCGACGCTGACCGATCGCTGATCGCCGACCGCAAGGTGGCCATCCTCGGTTACGGGTCCCAGGGCCACGCCCACGCCCTCAACCTGCTCGAGTCGGGCGTCGACGTCCGCGTGGGCCTGCGCGAGGGTTCGTCGTCGCGAGCAAAGGCCGAGTCGGCCGGCTTGGCGGTGACCGACCTGGCCTCGGCGGCCGCCGAGGCCGACCTGATCATGATGTTGCTGCCCGACACCGACATCGGTCCCGCATACGAGGAGTTCGTTGCCCCCAACCTCAACGACGGTGATGCCCTGTTCTTCGCCCACGGGTTCAACGTGCGGTTCGGATACGTCAAAGCGCCCGAGGGCGTCGACGTCGCCATGGTCGCACCCAAGGGGCCCGGTCACCTGGTGCGCCGCACCTACACCGAGGGCGGCGGCGTTCCCTGCCTGATCGCCGTTTCCCAGGACGCCAGCGGCTCGGCTCGGGGCCTGGCCCTCGCCTACGCCGATGCGATCGGTGGCACCCGTGCCGGCGTGCTCGACACCACCTTCGAGGAGGAGACCGAGACCGACCTGTTCGGTGAGCAGGTTGTGCTGTGCGGCGGGCTGACCGCACTGGTCCAGGCCGGCTTCGAGACGCTCGTCGACGCCGGGTATCAGCCCGAGTCGGCCTACTTCGAGTGCCTGCACGAGCTGAAGCTGATCATCGACCTCATGTACGAGCAGGGCATCTCCGGTATGCGCTACTCGATCTCGACCACCGCCGAGTACGGCGACCTCACCCGTGGACCCCGCGTGATCAACGAGGGGGTCCGCGCCGAGATGGGCAAGATCCTCGACGAGATCCGCAGCGGTGAGTTTGCCACCGAGTTCATCGACGAGGTCCGCTCCGGCGGGTCGCGCTTCGCCGAGCTGCGCAAGGCCGGCCAGGAGCACCAGGTGGAGCAGGTCGGCGCCGAGCTGCGGTCGATGATGCCGTGGATCTCCCAGGGCAAGACGAAGGTCGAGGACATCTCCGGCGGCGACTAGTCGCCTCCGTCCGTTTTCTGCGCATTGGGACCGTCGACACCGCCATGGCGGGGTCGGCGGTCCCAGCGTCGTTTTCGGGGACGGTCGGTCCGCTGGTCGTCAGGAGTGCCAGACTGCATTTCTGATCATCAGGGCCACTGCCGCCCGTGAACGACGCCGAGGGGGCGCACCATGAAGTTGGGGATTTTCGACGGTAACTCCGGGCCACAGGTCACGGTTGACGACTATGTGGCCAATGCTCGGGCGGCGGCCGAGGCCGGCTTCGACAGCTACTGGCTTCCCCAGATCTTCGGGATGGAAGCGCTGACGCTGCTGGCGGTCGTCGGCCGCGAGGTGCCCGGCATTGCGCTCGGCACCTCGGTGGTGCCCACCTACCCCCGCCACCCGATCACGATGGCCGCCGAAGCGTTGACCACCCAGAAGATCTCCGGCGGACGGCTGCACCTCGGCATCGGCCTCAGCCACCAGATGGTGATCGAGGGAATGTTCGGCTTGTCCTTCGACCGCCCGGCGGCCCACATGGAGGAGTACCTGGCGGCGCTCACCCCGCTGTTGAGGGGCGAGGCTGCTGACGCCTCCGGCGAGCGCATTTCGGCCCATGCCAGCCTGGAGATCGGCGCCGACCCGGTGCCGCTGCTCGTCGCCGCCCTCGGCCCGAGGATGCTGAGGCTCGCCGCCGAGTACGCCGATGGGACGATCACCTGGATGACCGGGCCGAAGACGCTGTCCAGCCACACGATCCCCACGTTGGCGGCCGCTCGCGAGGAGCTGGGCAAGGGGCCTGCACGGGTCACGGCGGCGCTGCCGGTTGCGGTGACCGCCGACGTCGCCGGCGCCAAGGAGCGGGCCGCCAAGGCCTTCAGCATCTATGGGATGTTGCCCTCATACCGGGCCATGCTGGACCGGGAGGGTGCCGACGGCCCCGCAGACGTGGCGATCATCGGCTCGGCTGGGGAGGTCGGCGAGCGGATCGGCGAGCTGGCCGAGATCGGCGTCACCGACTTTGCTGCGGTCGAGTTCCTCCCCGGTGAGGAGGGTGCCGGCACCCGCGAGGTGCTCACGGGCCTGCTGTAGGTGTTACAGCCGCGAGACCGTCCAGCCGGTTGGGCGGCCGTCATCCCAGGGCATCAGCGCGTGGAACTGGCGGGGGTCATCGTCGAACATCAACGCCAGAAAATGGGCATCGCCCTCGTGGAAGTCGAGTCCGCTGTCGGGGCGGGTGGCGGGATCGCACCAGGCCATCAGAGCGCTGCGGGGCACCCAGGCCAGCTCGCCCTCGTCGTTGGCGGCGGGCACCTGGCCGCGCCACTCGGTGATGAGAAACAGAAACCCGAACCAGTCGTCGCCCCCAGGGCCCTCGAAGCCGGGCCAGGAGATGGTTCCTCGCAGCCGCATCTTGAGGGGCACGATTGCCGCCTCTTCGTGCAGCTCACGGGCCATGCCGGTGGCGACGTCCTCGTCGGGCTCCAGCTTGCCGCCCAGCCCGTTGTGTTTCTGGTCCGGCCGGTTGGTGCGGTGGACGAGCAGCACCAGGTCGTTGGCCCGATCCCAGACGAAGCCCAGCGTTCCCATGACCGGCCGGTAACGGCTCATCCCGGTGGTCGGCCGCCGCCCGGGCCGGGCTCGATCACGTCGGATGCACCCTCGCCGCCGTCGATCTCGCGGATCGGGTCGTCGACGTCGTCCCACTCCAGGCGAAGGGCCTTGGAGATGTCGGCGTGCATGGCGTACCAGGCGGTGATGTAGGTGAACTCGATGATCTCCTCGTCGCTCAGGTGCGCCCGGAGCTCGACGAACACGGCGTCGCTGACCCGCCCGTTGGCCCCGACCAGCCCGTCGGTGTAGGCGAGGACGGCCCGTTCGGCCGGCTCGAACAACGCCGACACCTCCCACGACGCAATAGCGTCGATCTTGGCCTCGTCCATGCCGAGCCCGCGGCACGACTTGCGATGCTGGCTGTACACAAAATTGCTCTGGCGCAGCCATCCGGCCCGGGTCTGGCCCAGTTCCCGCAGGACGGGGTCCAGACGGCGCTCCGGGTCCCGGTACAGGGCGAACCCTGCCAGGCAGTGGGCGAACACGTCGGGGGAGGCGGCGAAGGTCGTCCACCAGTCCCCGGGGGAGCCGGTGGCGGTACCCGGGTCGGACACCGGGTCCTTGTCGCCGAAGATGTAGGCGTACGTTGCCGCCACCCGCGGGTCGCTCACCTCGTCGAGTGGAACCTGTCGAAGTCTCCCCATTTGGCCAGGCTACTGGCGGCTCGGGAGGGCTGCGCCGGCCTCCACCTAATCCCGACCTTGTAAGTCGGGATTAGGCCCTCCTAGGCTCTGCCCGTTCCAACTTCGAGTCACCACAGAAGAGGCGTACCCCACATGAGCGAACAGACCCCCGACCGTCAGCAGGGCTTCGAGACCCGTCAGATCCACGCCGGCCAGGAGCCCGACCCGACGACCGGTGCGTGCGCCGCCCCGATCTATCAGACGACCGCCTACAGCTTTCGCGACGCCGCCCACGGTGCGGCGCTGTTCTCCCTCGAGGAGATCGGCAACATCTACACCCGCATCATGAACCCGACGCAGGGCGTCTTCGAGGCGAGGCTGGCGGCGCTCGAGGGTGGCGTGACCACGGCTGTCGGACTCCCCGGCGCCCTGGCGGTCGCCAGCGGCATGGCCGCCGAGACCTGCGCGATCATGACGCTGGCCGAGGCCGGCTCACACATCGTCACCGCCGCCTCGCTGTACGGCGGAACCTACAACCTGTTCCGTCACACCCTGCCCAAGATGGGCATCGAGGTGACCTTCGTCGAGGACGCCGGCGACATCGAGGCCTGGAAGGCCGCGGTCCAGCCAAACACCAAGGCGTTCTACGGGGAGACGATCGGCAACCCGCGCAACGACATCCTCAACATCTCGGCCGTAGCCGACGCCGCCCACGAGGCGGGCGTGCCGCTGATCGTCGACAACACGGTGGCCTCGCCGTTTCTGTGCCGCCCGCTGGAGCACGGAGCCGATATCGTCGTGCACTCGGCCACCAAGTTCATCGGTGGCCACGGCACCTCAATCGGCGGCATCATCGTCGACGGCGGCAGCTTCGATTTTGGTGACGCCGAGAAGTTCCCCGGGTTCAACGAGCCCGACGAGAGCTACAACGGCCTCACGTTCTGGCCCTCGCTGGGCCACGGCTCGTACATCCTCAAGGCACGCCTGCAGTGGCTGCGCGACACCGGTGCGGCGATCTCGCCGTTCAACGCGTTCATGATGCTGCAGGGCCTGGAGACGCTGTCGCTGCGGATGGAGCGCCACGTCTCCAACGCCCAGGCGGTCGTCGAGTTCCTCGATGCCCACAACCAGGTGGAGCGGGTGAACTACGCGGGGCTGGCCAGCTCGCCGTGGGCCGAGCACGCCGCCAAGTACGTGCCCGCCGGCGCCGGGTCGGTACCCAGCTTCGTCATCAAGGGCGGCCGCGCCGCCGGCGAGACGTTCGCCAACGCACTCGAGCTGCACTATCAGTTGGCCAACCTGGGCGACGTTCGCTCCCTGGTGGTCCACCCGGCGTCGACCACCCACAGTCAGCTCAACGACGAGGAGCAGCGCTCGGCGGGTGTCGAGCCCGGCCTGGTGCGCCTCTCGGTGGGCCTCGAGAGCATCGACGACATCATCGCCGACCTCAAGGTTGGATTCGCCGCTGCGGCCCAAGCCTGAGCGCAGGGGGAAACCGAGCCTGAGCGCAGCGGGGAACCGAGCCTGAGCGCAGCGGGGGACCGAGCCTGAGCGCAGCGGCGGCTCAGCGGTCGAGTTGGAACCGGGGTGCGCCGTCGACGACGGCCAGCACCCCGGTTTCGCCCAACAGCTCGATGGGATCGGCTCCCCCCGGCACCAGTTCGCTCGCAGGGCAACCCAGCGCAAGCACCTCGCCCTTGTGTTCTCCGTCGAGCAGGGTCACCTCGATGACGACCGTGCGTTCATCCTTCGGATCCTGATCGGCGTCGATGACGAAGACGTCGTAGCTGCCGTCGGGAAGGGGAGCGGCGTCCGGCGGTGCGTCCTCGGCCCCACCCTTCGTCGAGTCAGCGGCGTCGGACATGGGGGCGAACCTACAGGACCCACCCGAACTGGGGAGCCCAAAGCGCGCTCTGGCGGTCGTGTGCACTCCCGAGTTGCGGGAGGTCCCCGTAGTCGGGAGCCCAGAGCGCGCTCTGGCGGTCGTTTGGGCTCCCGAGTTGCGGGTGCCCCGAGTTGCGAGTCGTTCCCGTAGTCGGGGTGACCCAAGAGCAGCCGGAGAGCCTCAAAGGTCAGAAGGCGGAGCAGTTCATGTCGATCTCTCGACCGGCGAGGGCATCTTCGACTCCCGAGTACACCGTCGCATCGATGATCAGCCCGAGGTGCTCGATGGCCCGCTGCGGGCACTGGCTCTGCAACTCGACGTTGGTGGCTCCGTCCTTGAGCGCCGCGTTGCTGGGCGGGATCACCAACTCGTCAATGGCGGAGTAGATGCTGACGTACTTCACCGGTGCGATGACGTCGGGGCCGGCGTTCAACGCGTTGAGGTACGGCGAATCGATGGCCATCTGCAAGCAGGCGGTGTGGCCGAGGCAGGTGCCAAACGTGAGTGCAGCGAGCAGGTTGGTCAACACCGTGCCGTAGTTGGGCGCACCCAGCATCACCAGCGTGTCCACCTTGGTGTTGCCGCCGTAGTTCTTGACGCAGTCGCGAGCCACCAGGCCACCCTGGCTGTGGCCGACGAGGTCGACCTTGGTTGCGCCGGTCTTGGCCTGTACGACGTCGATCTCCGAACACAGCGCCTGAGCGGTGAGGCTGATGTCCTGGGCGCCCAACGTGGGCAGCTCGAAGATGGTCGTGTCGTAGCCGTCGGCCCGCAGCCGGTTGGCGAGGATCTCGTTGGCGAAGCTGGGTGAGAAGGTGCCGGCGACGATGATGACCGGATTGCGTCCGGGAACCGGGGCCGGTTGACAGGCGGTGGCGACCACAGCGGCGATGAGCAGGGTGGCGGCCATGACCGCTTTGATGGAGATGGTGTGTCGCATCTCACGAACGCTAGTCACACAATCAGCCCGTTGCTAGGCATCCGCTCAAGAATCGGACGCGAATGAGCATCGTGGTCCAGAGCGCACTCGCACCCGCTGGGTCATGGCGTCGGCGGTCCTACATCGTTTCGGCGAAGCTGACCGCCCCCTCGCCGCGCAGGACGTTCTTAAGGAGCTTGCCGGATGCGTTGCGGGGCAGCTTCTCCGGCCAGCGCTCGATGAGGGACGGCACCTTGAACCCAGCCAGCCGCTCGGCCACCCAGGACCGAAGCTCGGCGTCGGTCACCGCGGCCCCGTCGACCAGCTCGACCACCGCCTTCACCTCCTCGCCCAGGGCCGGGTGGGGCACGCCGACGACGGCTGCGTCGGCCACCTCGGGGTGCTCGACCAGGCGCTGTTCGATCTCGACGCAATAGACGTTCTCTCCCCCTCGGATGATCATGTCCTTGGCCCGATCGGTGATGAACAGGTACCCCTCGGCGTCGAGATGCCCCAGGTCGCCGGTGTGGAGCCACCCATTGCGGATGGCCTGGGCGGTGGCATCGGGCCGGTTCCAGTAACCGGGCATGATGATCGGACCTCTCAGCAAGACCTCGCCTTGTTCATCGGGTCCCAGGTGAACCCCGTCGGCCCCGGAAATGGCGACATCGACGACGGGCATGGGCAGCCCGACAGAATCGGGTCGGTCGACGCGCGATCCCGCCAGGTGCACGGTGGCCACCGAGGAGGATTCGGTCAGCCCGTAGGCGTTGGAGGTGGCCCGCACGTTGGGGAACGTGTCCCTGATCATCCGCTGCAGTTCCAACGCGGAGGGGGAACCGCCGAAGGCGACCGACGTGACCGACGAGGTGTCGTAGTCGCCGCGGCCGGGGAACTCGCACGTGCGCCAGATCATCGTGGGGACGGTCGACCAGATGCTCACTCGCTCGCGTTCGATCAGCTCGAGGGCCAGTTCCGGTGTGAACCTGCCGGGCACCATCACCAGCCGGAGGCCGCCGAGCAGGCCGACGACGAGGGTGGAGTGGCATCCGGACACGTGAAACAGCGGCGAGGTGAACAGCGCCGCGGTCTGGCCGCCCGTCGACTCGGCGGCAGGTTCACCGAGGCGATCGAGCACCGTGGCGTTGGCGGTCAGCAGGAACACGGTGTTCTGCAGGTTGGCCACCATGCCCCGATGGGTGGAGATGGCCCCCTTGGGTCGGCCGGTCGTCCCCGAGGTGTAGAAGATCACCGCCGCATCCCCCTCGTCGAGGGCGACCTCGGGCGGGCCCGGATCGTCGCCGGCGGTCAGCTCGGCGAACTGCGAGACCAGCGGGTGGGCGTGATCGCCGTCGATGGCGAAGACACGTTCGAGCTGTGGAAGCTCGTCGAGGTGATCGACCACCCGTGCCAGGCGCTTATCATCGGCGACGAGCACCTTGGCGCCGCTGTCCTCCAGCCCGAAGCGGATCTCGTCGGTGTTCCACCAGCCGTTGAGCCCGACGAGTATGGCCCCCAGGTTGACCGTTGCCCAGAACGTCAGGCACCACTCCGGGTTGTTCTGGCTGAGCACCGCCACGCGGTCGCCGTGTTGCACCCCGGCCGCAGCCAGGTTGGCGGCGATGCGGTTGGCGTCGGCTGCGAACTCGGCGAAGGTGATCCGGCGGTCGCCGTAGACGATGAAGGTGGCGTCGCCATGTGCCGCAGCGAACGCGAACACCTCGCGCAGGTTGGCCATCCGGCTGGCATACACCTTCATCGGGAGCGGCTCGGGCCCTCCGATCCCAGCCACGTCGTCGATGATCACCTCGAAGGTTCCGCCCGGGCCGGTGAGTTCTTCTCGCACGTCGGCGATCACCGTCGCCGGAGACGCCGGGCCCGCAGCATCCGATCGGGCGGTGGATGGGTTGGTCGGCTGTGTCATAGGCCTCATTCTGGTCAACGTCACCCACGCGAAACTGGAAAAGTCGTTCGGTGATTGCGGGGTGGGTTCCAACGCGCTCGGGCCGGCGAGCGTCGCGCGTTGGCGATACGAGGGGATCGGATCGACCACGAGGGCCCGGTAAGGTCCGGCCGTGCCCCAGCGTGCTCGTTCGTCATGTGACCTCTCGACCCCCGACCGTTGGGCGACCGTTGCGACCCTCGGCCGCTCAGCGCGCCGCTGGTCGGCCGGGCTGCTCGTCGCCGGGGTGGTGCTGGCCGGGTGCGCCGGCGGCGACGATGGCCCGTCCGGGGACGCCGGTGCCGATGCAACCAGCGCCTCGGCACCTTCGAGCACCGCTGGACCTACCACCGACGAGACAACGGCAGCGCCGACCACGCCCGCTCCGTTCCAGCTTCCGGCGCTGGGACCTGAGAGCGCCGTGGGCACCGGCCTTCCGGACGGGATCTACGCCGCCATGCTCAACAGCGTCGATGCAGAGAACGCGTCGGTTGGCCTTAACCTGGTGACGGTCAGCGACCAGGGCGGCGTGCCCATCGCCACCGACGAGGACCCGCTGGGGCTCGTCGATCGCCCCACGAACGGCGACACCGAGATCCTGTTGTTGCCGACCGAGGGCGGCGGTCTGCGTCCGGCCACCCAACGGGAGCTGTGGAACACGATGGGTAAGAAGGACACCGGCTTCGCCGTCGGCGACTCGTCGGTGCTCTTCTTTACGATCGAGGGCGGGACGATCGTCAAGGTCGAACAGCAGCCCTACATCGCACTGCAGTGACCGGGCATCCCGGGGGAGCGGCCGACGCGCCGACGGTTGCGCCCCGGATGGGGCGGCCAAGGCCATCCGGCCTCGCTGGGATCAGGCGAGCTGCTCGATGACCCAGTCGATGCAGCCGGTCAGGGCGGTGATGTCGTCGGGCTCGATCGCCGGGAACATGGCGACGCGCAGCTGGTTGCGGCCCAGCTTGCGGTAGGGCTCGGTGTCGACGATGTCGTTGGCCCGCAGCACCGCCGCCACCTCGGCCGCATCGACCGAGTCGTCGAAGTCGATCGTGCCGACGACCGGCGAGCGCAGCGCCGGGTCGGTGACGAAGGGCTCCGCCAGTGCGTGGGCGTCCGCCCAGCCGTAGAGCCGAGCGGCCGAGTCGGCGCAGCGGCCGGCCGAGAAGGGCAGCCCGCCGTTCTCCAGGATCCACTGCACCTGGGCATTGGCCAGCACCAGCGTCGCCAGCGCGGGGGTGTTGTAGGTCTGATCCTTGCGCGAGTTGTCCAGGGCGGTACCCAGGTTGAGGAACTCGGGCACCCAGCGGCCGGACAACGACTCGATGCGCTCGATGGCGGCGGGGGAGCACGCTGCCAGCCAGAGGCCGCCGTCGGCGGCCAGGCATTTCTGGGGTGCGAAGTAGTAGACGTCGGTGGCGGCGGCGTCGAAGCGGATGCCCCCTGCGGCCGAGGTGGCGTCCACAGCGACCAGGGCGCCATCGTCGGCACCCTCAGGGCGAGCCAAGGGGATGGCCACCCCCGTCGAGGTTTCGTTGTGGGTCAACCCATACAGGTCGACGCCGGCGACGGCCTCCAGCAACGGGGCCGACCCGGGGTCGGCAGTCGCCACCGACGGCTCACCGATGTGGGGGGCCTTGCGTGCGGCGGTGGCGAATTTGGAGCTGAACTCGCCGAAGTTCAGGTGGTGGCTGCGCTCGGAGATCAGGTTGAAGGTGGCGGCGTCCCAGAAGGCGGTGGTGCCACCGTTGCCGAGCAGCACCTCGTAGCCGTCGGGGAGGCACAGCAGCTCGGACAGCCCGTTACGAAGCTCGCCAACAAGAAACTTCACCGGCAGCTGACGATGGCTGGTGCCCATCAGGTCGCCGCCCAGCGAGGCGAGCGTTGCCATCGCCTCGGGCCGGACTTTGGACGGGCCGGCGCCGAAGCGGCCGTCGGAGGGGCGGAGGTCGTCCGGAATGGTGGGCATGGGAGAGTTGGTCACCTGCTCAGTGTGGGTGAGCACGGGCATCGGTGCCAATCTGGGCGGTGGAGAAACCGGTCGTGGGGACGCACCGAACCCCAGGTACCCTCGCACCGGCCACGACGACCCAACCGAGGACCACTTTGATGACGAACTCACGAGTTTCCGCACTGATCGGCGGCATATCTCCGTCGGCCACCCTGGCGGTCGATGCCAAAGCCAAGGCCCTGCGAGCCGCCGGCGAGTCGGTCGTCGGCTTCGGTGCCGGCGAACCGGACTTCCCGACCCCGGAGGCCATCGTCGAGGCCGCCGCCGAGGCGACCCGGGACCCCAGGTGGCACCGCTACTCGCCCGTGGCCGGTCATCCCGACCTGAAAGAGGCGATCGCCCAGAAGACCGCCCGCGATTCGAGCTATGAGGTGGAGGCCTCCCAGGTGCTCGTCACCAACGGCGGCAAGCAGGCGGTGTACCAGACGCTGCTGGCGCTGCTCGACCCGGGGGACGAGGCGATCATCCCGGCGCCGTATTGGACGACCTACCCAGAACCGGTTCGGCTGGCCGGCGCCACCCCGGTGTACCTGGCCACCGACGAGACCTCCGGGTTCCGCGTGACCATCGAGCAGCTGGAGGCCGCCCGCACCGAGCGCACCAAGCTGTTGGTGTTCGTGTCGCCGTCCAACCCAACCGGGGCGGTGTACCCACGCGACCAGATCGAGGCGATCGGCCGGTGGGCACTCGAGCACGACATCTGGGTGGTGACCGACGAGATCTACGAGCACCTGGTCTACGGCGATGCCGAGTTCCACTCGATGCCGGTGGTCGTCCCCGAGCTCGCCGACCGGTGCGTGGTGCTCAACGGCGTCGCCAAGACCTACGCGATGACCGGCTGGCGGGTCGGCTGGATGATCGGCCCCGCCGATGTGATCAAGGCGGCCACCAACCTGCAGAGCCACTCCACCTCCAACGTCTGCAACGTCGCCCAGCGCGCCGCCCTCGCTGCGGTCAGCGGTGACCTCGAGGCGGTGGCGGGGATGCGCGACGTGTTCGACCGGCGCCGCGTGACGATCCATCGCATGCTCAACGAGATCCCTGGGGTGACCTGCCTGGAGCCCGAGGGGGCGTTCTACGCGTTCCCCAGCTTCGCCGGGCTGTTGGGCCGGCCCCTCGCCGGCCATGTGCCGGCGACCTCGCTCGAGCTGGCCGACCTGGTGCTCGAGCACGCCAAGGTGGCGTTCGTGCCGGGTGAGGCGTTTGGTGCCCCGGGCTACGGGCGCTTCTCCTTTGCGCTGGCCGATGACGACATGGAGGAGGGCATCGCTCGCATCGCCCGGCTGGTCGCCGCAGGATGACCGACGGAGCGCCCTCCGCCGACGCCTCGTCCGGGCAGGGTGGGCCTGACGGGTATCGCCCGGGGTGGTGGCCCAGCCCGCTGAGCGCGGCCCAGGTGGCGGCGCCCGGATCGCGCCCGAGCGAAGTGCAGGTGGCCGACGGTTCGATCTTCTGGTCGGAGAGCCGCCCCGACGAGGACGGCCGGGTGGCGGTCGTTCGTTGGAATCCGGAGCGGGGCGCGGTCGACGTCGTGCCCGTGGACGCCGACGTGCGCACGCGCGTCAACGAATACGGCGGCGGCGCCTGGCGGGCCGCCCCGGGTGTCGTCTACGCCTCGCTGCGCTCCGACGCCCGCGTCTGGGCCATCCCAATCGACGCCGACGGGGTGGCGGGCGAGCCCCGACCGATCACCGCCGAGTGCCCGCCCGATGCGGTCAGTCGGTACGCCGACCTGCAGCTGACCCCAGACGGTCAGTTCCTGGTCTGCGTGCGGGAGCGGCCGGTGCCCGGCCTCGAGCCGGTACAGGAACTGGTTGCGGTGAGGGTGTCCGACGGGCGGGTCTCCATCCTCGCCGCGGGGTCGAGCTTTGTCGCCGATCCTCGGATCTCGCCGGACGGGGCCACGATCTGCTGGTTGTCCTGGAGCCATCCGGACATGCCCTGGGACGCCACCACTCTGTGGGCCGCCGACCTGGCGATCACCGGGACCGCCATGTTGGACATCGCAGAGCCGCGCGTGGTGGCCGGCGGCCGCACGGCCCTCGAGGCCGGCGGAGCCCCGGCGTCGGTCTCCGATGCGGCCTGGGGCCCGGACGGGGCGCTGTGGTTCGCCAGCGACCACCTCAACGGCTACTGGAACGCCATGGCCTGCCCGCCGGGGCTACCCGAGGCCGGATCGGGCCGCCCGGTCGGGCTGGGCCGGTGGGAGGTGGCCCAACCCCATTGGGTGTTCGGTCGATGCCGCCTGGCGCCGCTGCCCGGCGGCGGGGCGTTGAGCGCTCGTCGCATCGACGGACGCGATGTGTTGACGCTGTTGGCGGCGCCGCCCGGCGGCGGACAGGGCGGTGGGGTGGCCGTCGAACTGCCGGCCCCCACCCTGGCCGACGATGTCACCCAGGTGGAGACTTTTTCGGTCGGGTCCGGGCCGGCCGGCGCGTTCATCGTGGCGGCGGTCGTCGCCGGCGCCGACAGCTCGCCGCACGTCCGCTGGTGGCATGAACACGATCTGACCGTGACGGCCGCCGAGGCGGCCGGCAACCGTCCCGAGGAAGGCGCGGGAGCGCAACGGCATCCCGACGGGCGGTTCCTGAGCGGACCGGGCACGTCGCAGGGTCTGGTGTCCCTGGCACCCGAGTGGGTCTCCAAGCCGCAGCATCTGGCGTTTTCGACCGAGAGCGCGACGGAAGCGGGAGCGGAAGCCTCTGGGATACAGGGTGGGGCGGCGGTCGGGCACACCTTTGCGTTGTACTACCCGCCGCGCAACCCTGAGGTTGGCGACGTGTCGGAGCCGCCGCCGTTGGTAGTGCGCATCCACGGCGGCCCTACCGCTGCCGCCGAGTGGCGCTACCGGGCCGACGTGCAGTTTTGGACCACGCGCGGGTTCGCCGTCGCCGACGTCAACTATCGCGGCTCGACCGGATACGGCCGTCCCTATCGGGAGGCTTTGCGGGGAGCGTGGGGGGTCGCCGATGTGGCCGATTGCGTGACGGTGGCTGAGGGCCTGGCCCAACGGGGCCTTGCCGATCCGGACCGGTTGTTCATCCGGGGCGGCTCAGCCGGCGGGTTCACAGCGCTGGCCGCCGTCACCTTTCATGACACCTTCGCTGCGGCGGCCTCGAGCTACGGCATCGCCGACCTGGCCCTGCTGGCCGCCGAAACCCACAAGTTCGAAAGCCGCTACCTCGATGGGCTGGTCGGCCCCTATCCCGAGCAGGCCCAGGTGTACGCGGCCCGATCGCCGCTCTTCCACGTCGATACCATCGACGTACCGGTGCTGGTGCTGCAGGGGTCCGACGACCCCGTGGTGCCGCCCAGCCAGGCGGACGCTCTCGTCGACGCGTTGCGTAGCCGGGGAGGCCGGGTGGAGGAACGGCGCTACGAGGGTGAGGCCCACGGCTGGCGGCGCGCGCAGACGATCATCGACGCCCTCGAGACGGAGCTGAATTTCTTCCTGTCGATCTGACCGATCCGAGCCCGTCGACCCTCCCGGTGGTCCCCGGCGACACGAATCTTGTTTCAATCCGTGCTGGTACCCTGACTCGGCCACCGGGCGTTCCCGACGACGGGGAGAGAACCTCATGTGCGCAGTAGCTCGACGCGGCAATCGACCTCACGTCACCGTGATCAAGGCCCGCTGGGGTTCGGTGGGGCTGCACCATGTGTCGTTGCACCGGTTCCCCCCGCTGGCGGCGATGACCATCGAAGCGCTCGCCCGCCGCGAGGACTGGGACACCGCCATGATCGACGAGGACGCCGAAGAGCTCGACCTCGACGCACCGACCGATCTGGTGGCGATGACCACCTGGACGGCCAACGCTCCCCGCACCTACCGGATCGCAGCGGCCTATCGCGCCAAAGGCATCCCGGTGGTCATGGGCGGCGTGCACCCATCGATGTTGCCGGGCGAGGCCGCCCGTCATGCCGACGCCGTCGTGGTGGGGGAGTGCGAAGCGATCTTCGGCAGGGTGCTCGCCGATGCCGCCGCCAACCGTCTGCAGCAGTTCTACGAGGGGTCGTGGGAGGACCTGTCGCTGGCGCCGACCATCGACGAGCTGATGCCCCGCTACGAACAGTTTCCGCGCGGGCGATACCTGCCCACCCACACCACCCAGACCACCCGCGGGTGTCGCTTCAACTGCGACTTCTGCTCGGTGATCCGCATCAACGGACGAGGTCAGCGCCACCGCGACCCGGCCGCCGTGGTCGACGAGCTGCGCATCCGGGTGAAGATGCCCGGCCGGCCGCCGGGAACCCCGATCGTCGTGTTTTTCACCGACGACGACCTGGCCGCCGACCAGGAGTACTGTGGGTCGCTGTTCGAGGCGATCGCTTCGGCCAACCTGCCGGTTCGTTTCGCTGCGCAGACGTCGATCGGCCTGGCCCGTAACCCCGAGCTGCTCCGGCTGGCCGAGGCGGCCGGAGCGGCCCTGTTCTTCATCGGCTTCGAGAGCGTCAACCGCCAGGCGCTCAAGGAGGCCAACAAGAAGAACCGCCCCGCCGAGTTCGCCGAGCTGGTGCAGCGTCTTCACGACGCCCACATCGCCGTCGAGGGCGGCTTCATCTTCGGGTTCGATTCCGACGGGCCCGGCGCGTTTGCCGACACGGTACGCGCTGCCGACGAGATCGGCGTCGACACCGCCCACTTCACCATCCTCACCCCGCTGCCGGGCACACAGACGTTTTCCCGTCTCCATGGCGAGGGTCGAATCTTCGACTACGACTGGTCGCACTACAACGCCTACCGGACACTCTTCGAGCCGGCGCAGATGTCGGTGGCCATGCTCGATGCCGGCGCCCGCTGGGCGTACGGGGCGTTCTATTCCTCCAGCGCCCGTCGGCGCCGAACCTGGGCCCAGATCAGGCGCAGCTCGCCGATGATGGCGGCCGCCTACCGCTTCGTCGGTGGGTCCTATGCCCGCCACTACGGCGTCGGTCTGCAGGGCAGCAGCGAGGCGCCGTTCCAACCGCACCCCGACGACATCGCCCACCTGGCGACCGTGTCGAACTTTGATGCCAACCAGGTGCTGATCGAGGCGTTGGCGCTCGCCTCGGGCGGCCGCCCATCGTCGGCCGGTGCGGCCACCCCGGTGAACGTTTCACTCGGTCGACCGGTTGCGGCGTCCACCGGGACCACCGTCGCCGGAGGGGGCTGAGCGCCACCCCGGATGCCACTACGCTCCGGGTTGGAACAACTGCACCGAGCGGGAGGAACCCCAGCCCCATGCGCCTTACCGTCCTTGGATCGTCGGGCACCTTCGCCGGCCCGGATGACGCCTGTTCCGGATACCTCGTCGAGCACGACGGGTTTCGGTTGGTGATGGACGTCGGCCCCGGCACCCTGGCCAACCTTCAGCGGCACCTGCCCCTCGACCGGATCGACGCGGTGTTGTTGTCCCACGCTCACCCCGACCATTGGGGCGAGTTGCCCACGCTGTGCAACGCCTACCGCTACGTGCTCGGCCGCGACGACCTCCCGGTGCTCGGGCCCGCAGACGCGCTCGCCTGCGTCGAGGCGGCGCTGGGTGGGTCGACGAGCCCTACCTTCGCCTTGGAGGAGGCGGGTGATGGCGACGAGTTTGAACTGGGGCCGATCGAGCTGCGGTGTTCGGCCACCGATCATCCGGGCGTGACGCTCGGGTTCCACCTGTCCGCCGGCGACGTCGCCATCGGCTACTCGGCGGACACCGGCCCCGGCTGGAGTTACAAGGAGTTCAACGCCCCGGTAACGCTTGGCCTGTGCGAAACGTCCTACGTCGAGGCCGGCGACACCGGCGGCATGCACCTGTCGGCTGCGGAGGCCGGTGCGATGTGCCGAGACGCGGGTGTGTCCTTCCTGGCCGCCACCCACATCGTGCCCGGACAGGATCGAGATGCCATCCTGGGGGCGGCCACCTCCGCCTTCGGCGGGAAAGTGCACCTGGCCACCCCCCATCTTCGATTTGAACTGTGAGCGTGATCCCCACATGAGCCCCACCCCCCGAGCCGACGGCCGTGCCCCCGACGAGTTGCGCCCCGTCACCTTCGAGCGCGACGCCACCGAGTTTGCGTTGGGTTCGGTGATGGCCTCGTCGGGCCGTACCAAAGTGCTGTGCACGGTCAGCCTCGATGAGGACGTTCCCCGCTGGATGCGGGGCCGCGGGTCCGGGTGGGTGACCGCCGAGTACTCGATGCTGCCCGGTTCGTCGCCCGAACGGATCCGTCGCGAGACCAAAGGCCCGAAGGGTCGCACCCAGGAGATCCAGCGCCTGATCGGTCGCTCGCTGCGCGCAGTGGTCGACCACGAGGCCCTGGGCGAACGCCAGCTGCTGGTGGACTGTGACGTGCTCCAGGCCGACGGTGGCACCCGCACCACCTCGATCACCGGAGCCTGGCTGGCGCTGTGGGACGCCTGCGAGCGCCTGGTGGCGGCCGGCCTGGTTCCCGCCAACCCGATCCTTCAGCCGCTGGCGGCGCTGTCGGTGGGGCTCGTCGACGGCGAGGCCCGGCTCGACCTGCCCTATGAGGAGGACTCCAGGGCCGAGGTGGACATGAACGTTGTCGTCGCCGGCGACGGCCGCTTTGTCGAGGTGCAGGGCACGGCCGAGGGCCAACCGTTCAGCCGCAATCAGCTGGACGAGCTGATGGTGTTGGCCGAGGGCGGCGCCGCCACGCTGTTCGACCTGCAGCGCAGCTACACCGCCACCCCGCCCGAGCCGCGCACGATCGGTCGGTCGGACTGAAGAGCAGCGGGTCCGTCGTGATCGCCGAGCGTTCCAGGACGATCGTCCTGGCCACCGACAACCCACACAAGGTGATGGAGCTGAGCAGCCTGCTGGCCGCATTGTCGGTGCCGGTCGAGGTTCTGCCGCGGCCCGAGTGGCTCGACGATGTCGACGAGACCGGAACCACGTTTGTCGCCAACGCCGATCTGAAAGCGATCGCCGTGGCCAATGCCGTGGGTGAGTGGGCGCTCGCCGACGATTCGGGCCTCGAGGTCGACGCCCTGAACGGGGCGCCGGGGGTGCGATCGGCCCGGTTCGCCGCCGACATGGCCACTACCGAGCGGGGCGGGACGCCGTCATCGGGCAATTCGACCGACGAGGCCAACCGGCGGGCGCTGAGCGACCGCCTCACGGAGGCCGGCGTCGGCTTCCGGCGCTCCGCTCGATTCCGATGTGCCCTGGCGCTGGCCGACCCGAGCGGCAGGGTGGCGCTCCGGGCCGAAGGTGCGGTCGAGGGGGAGATCATCACCGAGCAGCGGGGCGATGGCGGGTTTGGGTACGACCCGATGTTCGTGCCCGACGACGGCGACGGATCGACCTTCGCCGAGATGGATTCCGATGCAAAAGCGGCGATCTCCCACCGGGGCCGCGCCCTGGCGGAGCTGATCAGGATCATTGAGGCCTCGGGGTGGCCCGGGCACACCTGAGCAAAAACACCGCACGGGCGAGGCCGCAATCGGCAATGCTGGTTGCTGCGGTCGCCGCCCACGGGACGCCGCTCAGCGAACGACGAGCACGAAGGAGTGTGCCGTGGCCAACGATCAGGTGCTCGTACTCAACGTCTCCTACGAGCCGGTCATCTTGATCCATTGGCATCGGGCGATCTGTTTGGTCATGGCCGAAAAGGTGACCGTCGAGGCGGTCGAGGATGGCCGTGCGCTTCGCTCGGCCACCGCCGAGTTTCCCTATCCGGCTGTGGTCAGGCTGCGTCGGTACGTGCCGGCGACCCGGGCGAGTTCCCTGGGCTGCTCGAGACGGTCGGTGCTGCGGCGCGATGGGTTTCTGTGTGCCTATCGAGCGTCGAGTCCCGTGTGCGCCACCCGCGCCGCTTCGGTCGATCACGTCGTCCCTCGGTCTCGGGGTGGTGGCGACGAGCCGACCAATCTGGTGGCGGCCTGCGTGCCCTGCAACCAGCTGAAGGCCAACAGAACGCTGCGGGAGCTGGGCTGGTCACTGCACCGGGTTGACCCGGCCCATGCAATGCCCCTGTTCGACCTGGAGGACGTGCCGGTGGCCTGGCGCCCCTTCCTCCCGGTCGCCGCCTGAACCAACGGTCAGCGGCGCACCCGGCGGGCACGTAGCGTAGGCAGCGGTTTTCCTCCGCATCACGGCGGGGTCGACCAACTCGAAGGAGGGGGCAGTTGGGAACGATCGGTGGTCTCGTCGTGCCCTTGGTGGTCGCCGCTGCGATCGGCTTTGTCGTCGGCTGGTTCTTCGCCCGGGCCGGGCGGGGGCCGGACGGGGTCGCGCAAGGGCGCTCCGACGCGGATGGGGCCGAGCCCGGCTCGGACGATGTCGATGAGCGCGTCGCTCGTCTGGAGGCCGACTACGCCCGGCGGGTCGAGGTGTTCTCCAAGCGGGAGGCCGAGCTGATCACCGCCGGTCGCAAGGTGGTCGAGCAGCTCCGACAGCGGGAAGGCGAGCTGGCCGAGGTGCGCGATGAAGGGGCGTCGGACGGCCAGCCCCCCACCCCGCTGCCCTCCGCCCCCGGGCGACAGGAGCCCGAGCCCTCGACAGCCGAACCAACGCGCCGCAACGAACGGCCCGTCGGCCCGTCCACCGAACCGGCCGAACCGGCCGAACCCAGGACGCCGCCCACTTCGTCTCCGCCGGCCACCGCAGAGACCCCAGCCGCCTCCGGATCGACTGGCGCCGCCCCCGCCGTCTCCGGATTGGCCCGTGCCGCTCCGGCACCCGCCAAGAGAGGTCGGCGAGCGGTCATCGACCCGGCGACCGGTCAGCCGATCAACCCCGAGTCGAAACCCAAGCCGTCGTCAGGCGACGACCCCGTCGGCAGCGCCCACTCCAACGGGGGGCAATCCCGCCCACCGGGTCCGGAGGCCGACGTGCCCGACGCCGGCTCCTCGGCCGAGCTGTCGGTGCGCCTCATCGCCCCTGGCCTGACCCGAGAGGAGCCTGAGGTGATCGACCTGCGCGATCAGCGCCGGGTACCCCCGGCAGCCGACATCGTGCCTCCCGCCTCCCGGCAGGGCGAGGAGTTGATCGACATCGTCGGCATCGGGCCAAAGATCGCCGACCAGCTCCGCCAGGCCGGGGTGGTCACCCTCGCCGACCTGGCCGGCCTCGACCTCGACGGCCCGCTGCCGACTTCGATCGAGGGCCTGCGCGGTCGGCTGCGACAGGGCGACTGGGTGGGCCAGGCCCGCCGCCTCACCGACTAGTTCGCCAAGCCCAGCTGTTGCGGCGAGGTTGCTGGTGCGGACGGTGGGACTCGAACCCACACAACCTTTCGGATACCAGGACCTAAACCTGGCGCGTCTGCCAATTCCGCCACGTCCGCGTTGCGGTGCTCGCTGCGCAGGTCACGCTACCCGTCGCGTGAGGTCGTCGTTGACGTGGGGTCGACCGTGCTTCGACACCCGATGTGTCTCCGGCAAGGCGATGGAGTGAGCACCGGGTAGCCTCACCCACCGGTCCGATGGCGCCCTCACAACGGCGTCATCATGCCCGGGTACAGCCAGTCTGACGTCAGTCCTACTTTCGAGGAGATCCATGAGCGACGCGTTGTCCGCATTCACCAGCCACCAGGCCCCCCGCTCGGGCCCGCTGTCGGGCATGGACCCCTCGGCGGACATCTACAAGCTGCTGTTGAAGGACCGGATCGTGTTCCTGGGCGCCGAGGTGTCCGACGAGCTGGCCAACTTCGTCACCGCCCAGATGCTGTACCTCGACGCAGAGGACTCCAGCAAGGACATCATGTTGTACGTCAACTCGCCCGGCGGCTCGGTGACCGCCGGCATGGCGATCTACGACACGATGCAGTTCGTCAATGCCGATGTCGGCACGGTGTGCGTTGGCCTGGCGGCTTCGATGGGCCAGTTTCTGCTGTGCGCCGGCACCGCCGGCAAGCGCTTTGCGCTGCCCCACAGCCGCATCATGATGCACCAGCCGCTCGGCGGCATTCAGGGTCAGGCCGCCGACATCGCCATCCAGGCTGAGCAGATGATCTATGTCAAGCGGATGCTGGCCGATCGGATCGCCCACCACACCGGTCAGACGCCCGAGCAGATCAACACCGACTCCGACCGTGACCGCTGGTTCACCGCCGAAGAGGCCAAGGAGTACGGCATTATCGACAACGTGATCATCGGTAAGGGCGAACTGGCCTAGGCCAGGTTGACCGCTCCGCTGAGGCAGTTCGGGCCACGGAGGCCGGGTTTGCGGTCAGGTGGTGGCGGCAGCGGTGGCGGTGGCCCGTAGCTCAGAAACCGCGTGGGCCAGGCCCTCGGGATCCCGGTACAGGGCGCTGCCGGCGACCAACACGTTGGCGCCGGCGCTCGCCGCCCCGGCGATCGTGGCAGACCCGATCCCGCCGTCGACCTCGATGTCGCAGTCGAGTCCGGCCTCGGTGATCCAACGGCGCAGGGTGGCGACCTTGGGCTCCATTTCGGCGATGTAGGCCTGCCCGCCAAACCCCGGGTTGACCGTCATCACCAGCACCATGTCGCACAGCTCGAGCACGTAGCGCACGTCCTCGGGCGGGGTCGAGGGGTTGAGGGCCACCGCCGGTTGGGCGCCCAACTCGCGGATCGACCCGAGCGTGCGGTGGAGGTGCTTGGTCGACTCGGCGTGCACGATCAGCATCTGGCACCCGGCCTCGACGTACAGGTGGGCCAGCTCCTCGGGCCGTTCCACCATCAGGTGGGCCTCGAAGGGCACGTCGGTGGCGTTTCGGCATGCCGCGATCACGTCGGGACCGAAGGTCAGGTTGGGGACGAACTGACCATCCATCACGTCCCATTGGATGCGGTCGACCCCGGCGTCGGCGAGGGCCGCACACTCCTCGCCCAGCTTGGAGAAGTCGGCGGGGAGCACCGACGGCACGATTTCGATCGGCCGGTCGGTGCCGGGTGCCGGCTTCGACGAGGAGGCAGCGGTTGGGGGTGAAGCAGTTGAGGTCACGGGGTCATGCTACGAATTGTTCGTGGAACAGATCGAGTTGCGGGTAGAACGACCGGTGGCCGGCGGTATGGGACTGGCCCGTCGAGATGACGGCCGGGTGGTGCTCGTCGACGGCGGCCTGCCCGGAGAGCTGGTACGGGTGACGCTCAGCGAGGAGCAGCACACCACGTTTGGCGAGGTGACCGAGGTGCTCGAAGCCAACCCCGAGCGGGTCGAGGTGGCGCATTGCCCCCACGTCGCCGACGGATGCGGTGGCTGCGATCACGCCGATGCCCAGCCTGCCCTGCTTCGACGCATGAAGGCCGAGGTGCTCGCCGATGCCATCCGTCGCCTGGGCAAGATCGACGCGCCGGAGATCCAGCCCGGGCCCGATCTGCCCACCGCTGACTTCCGGACCACCCTGCGCTTGGGGGTGACCGACGGCCGGGCCGGGCTGTTCGAGCTGGGCACCCACGAGCTGGTGCCGCTGTCGGTGTGCGTTGTGGCCCATCCGTTGTTGGAGCAGATCGTGACCGAGAGCGACTTTGGACCGGCCACCGAGGTGATGGCTCGGGTCGGTGCGGCCACCGGCGAGGCGCTCGTGATGGTGACGCCGAACGCCACCGGGGTGTCGGTGCCGATCGACAACGTGCGGGTGGTGGGTCTCGACGAGCTGGAACGGAACCGGGCGTGGATCCACGAGGAGGTCGCCGGGCGACGTTTTCGTATCTCGGCCCAATCGTTCTTTCAGACCCGCCGTGACGGGGCTGAGGCGTTGGTGCAGCTGGTCGCCGATGGCCTGGGTCCGATGTCGGCCGGCGATCGGTTGGTCGACGCCTACGCCGGTGTGGGCCTCTTTGGTGCAACGCTGGCCGATCGGACGCCCGGTCTCAGGGTGACTGCGGTCGAATCGGCCCGGTCGTCGGTCGCCGACGCCAAGGTCAACCTCGCAGGTGCCGCCGAGACGGGACAGGCTCGGGTAATCGCTTCCACGATGGCCAAGTGGCGCCCCTCCAAGGCCGACGCCGTCGTGGCCGACCCGCCCCGCGCCGGCCTGGGCAAGCAGGGCGTCGGCAAGGTCGAGGCCACCGGGGCCGGACGGGTGGTGTTGATCAGCTGCGACGCTGCCTCTGCCGGGCGCGACGCCGGTCTGCTCGTCAGGCGGGGCTTCAGCCTCGACTCGGTCACCCTGGTCGACCTGTTCCCCCACACCCACCACACCGAGTCGGTGGCGGTGTTCTCCAGATAGCGCTCGTTACGGCGCACTCAGCGAGGCGTTGAAGCTGAGGTCCGACGACGCCCCGGCCTGGTGAACCTCGACCGCCAGCGTGTTGGTGCCGACGCGCAGCGCCGACGGTGGGACGGTGACGCTCACCCATCGCGTTTCGGCGGCGCCGTTCTTGTAGGCGGAGGCGAAGGACGACGAACCGATCGTTCCGGCCGGCAGGTTGTCGCGCATCACCTCGACCCCGTTGAGGCGGGCGAGCGCGCCGTCGTCAGAGACGACCGACAAGGTGATCGGCTGGGTCGGAACCGAAGTGAGCGAGAACGAGTTGCGGAAGTAGGCGGTGTTGGCAGCGGGGCCGATCACGGTGGCTTCGTCCCCGTCGCCGTAGCCCAGCTCGGCCGAGCCCTGGGCCCAGGCGCCGTCGTTGAACGCCGGATCGGCCCAGTTGGCCGGGGCATCACCCATTCGGTAGTGCCAGTCGGCCCCGGCGGGCACCAGCACGCCACCGGCCGGCGGGGGTGGAGGT